>DASZYH010000093.1:0-91012 GCA_035545515.1 Opitutaceae bacterium | reverse complement strand
TTTTCGCGGGGATGGCGGCCGTCGGCGCCGCCGCAGGCCTGGGATTCTGGCTGACCGCGCGGCGCCGGCGGAACGAGGAAGAAGGGGGCGGAATCGCGGAGCGCGAGCTCCTGAATCACGCGACTCAGGCCGTTGTTTCTGCTCGTCGCGACGGCACCATTTCGACCTTTAGCCGGGGGGCGGAGGCGCTCTTCGGAATTGCGGCGGCGGAGATTTCCGGGCGGACGACCTTGAGGGAGTTGCTCGCCGGCCGGCCGCCGGCCGGTTCGACCACCGGTGCCACCGATCCGGATGGTCGCGATATCGAGCACCATCTGGCCGCCGCGATCGAATCGGGGCATCACGAATGGGCGGGAACGCTGGGCCGCCGGGACGGCCGACCGTTTGCGGCGAGGGTCTCGCTGACGGCGCTTCGGGACGAGCAGTCCGAAACGATCGGGTTTCTGGCCATCGTCAGCGACCTGACGGAACTGCAGGCCGCGGAGGAGCGGCGTCGGGAATTCGATGCCCGACACGCGAAGATCGCGTCCCAGGTTTCCGGCGTCGTCTACCAGTTCATGCGCAAGCCCGACGGGCGAACCTGTTTCCCGTACGCGAGCGACGGCCTGCAGGAGATGTTCGGGGTGGAGCCGTCCTCGGCGGCCCTGGACGCGGCGACAATCTGGGGGCGAGTTCATCCGGATGACCAGGCGCGCGTGAATGCCGCGGTCGAGGAATCCGGCCGGACGCTGACCCGCTGGCAGTGCGAGTTTCGGGTGCGTTCCTCGTCCGGCGACGTGCGCTGGCTGCTGGGCAATTCGATGCCCGAGCGCCTGGCGGACGGGGCGATCGTCTGGCATGGATTCGTGACGGACATCACGGAGCGAAAGCAGGCGGAAGTGGCGCACGAGGAGAATCGCGCGGTCCTCCAGAGCATCCTGGAAAGCGTCGACCTGGGCGTCTTCCTGGTCGACGTCCTGCCCGACGGCGATTTCCGCTTTGTCGAGGTCAACGCCGCCTACGAGCGCCTCACCGGAATTGCCGCGGCCGAGATCCGGGGAAGGACGCCGCGCGAACTCGTGCCGGTCATTCCCATGGAGATGGCGGTGTGCCTCCGCGCGAGCCTGCGGCGGGCGGTCGACACCGGGGCGTCCGTCGAGTACGAGGAACCGTTTTTCGCCCGGGGCCGGCTCCTCTGGTGGCTCACGCGGCTCACCCCGCAGCGGGATGCAACCGGACGGATCGTGCGGCTGGTCGGCCGATCGCTCGACATCACCGAGCGGAAGGCGGTCGAGCAGCGGGTGCAGTCGCTGACCGAGCGGCTGCAACTCGCCACGGAGGCGGCGCAGGTGGGCATCTGGGACCACGATGTGGCGCAGAACAAACTCGTCTGGGACCAGCGGATGCTGGCGCTGTACGGCCTGACACCGGCGACGTTCGACGGGACGTTTGCGGCGTGGCGGGACCGCGTGCATCCGGAGGACCGGCTCCGCGCGGAACAGGAATATCGCGACGCGATCGAGACCCGGAAGCCGTATCAAACCTCGCTCCGGATCGTGCGCCCCGACGGCGACGAGCGCGAAATCCGGGTGCGCGTGCATGTGCAGCGGAACCCTGCCGGCCGGGCGGTCCGCGTGGTCGGAGTCCATTGGGACGTGACGGCCGAACGGCGGGCGCAGGCCGAAATCGAGCTGGCCCGCGATCAGGCCGAGGACCTGAACCGACAACTGGAGGACGCGCTCGAGCGGGCGCACCGGCTGGCGCAGGAGGCGGCCGCGGCGACCGTCGCCAAATCGGAATTCCTGGCGAACATGAGCCATGAGATCCGGACGCCGTTGAATGCGATCATCGGGATGAGCGGACTTCTGCTGGGGACGGAACTCGGCCGGGATCAGCGGGAGTTTGCCGAAACGATCCGACTGAGCGGCGACGGGTTGCTCGCGCTCGTCAACGACATCCTGGATTACTCGAAGATCGAGTCCGGACGCCTCGAGCTCGAGCAGCGCACGTTCGATCTCCGCGAATGCGTCGAGGGATCGATCGACGTGCTCTCGTCCCGCGCGGCGGAGAAGAAGCTGGACCTGGTCTACATGATCGATCCGGCGGTGCCGGAGGCGATCGAGGGCGATGCGATGAGGCTCCGCCAGGTGGTGGTGAATCTGTTGAGCAACGCCGTGAAATTCACCGAACGGGGCGAGGTCATGCTCGCGGTCAGCACGGTGCCGGCGCAGGACACGGGACGGACGCGGCTCCGGTTTGCGGTCCATGATTCCGGAATTGGAATCCCCCCCGAGCGGATGGACCGGCTGTTCAAGACCTTCAGCCAGGTCGACACCTCGACGACCCGGCAGTACGGGGGCACGGGACTCGGGCTGGCGATCAGCAAGCGGATTGTCGAGGTGATGGGCGGGAAGATCTGGGTCGAAAGCACGCCCGGCAAGGGCAGCAGTTTCTGCTTCGAGATCGAAACCCGGCCGATGCCCGCGCCGACGAAACCGTTCGCGGCGGGACGGGTGCCCGTCCTGACCGGCCGGCGGATCCTGATCGTCGACGACAGTGCGACCTGCTGTCGGGCGCTGTGCCAGCAGGCCGTCGCCTGGGGACTGGTGCCGCGGGCCGCGAGCCTGCCGGACGAGGTCGAGGCGTTGCTCCAGCGCGGCGAGCCATTCGACGCGCTGCTGGTCGATTTCGATCTCGGCGGTGCGAGCGCTTTGGTGCTGCTCGAAGCGGTGCGCAAGCTCCGGCCGGCGGCGCAACTGCCGATCGGCATCATGGTCACGCCAGGACAGGCGAGAGTCCCGGAGACCCTGGGCGTCGCCGGTTCAATCAACAAGCCGCTCAAGACGGCGGCGTTGTACCGGCTGCTCTGCGACATGCTCGATGGACAGGTGACGAAACCGTCTTCGCCGGTGGATCATCTGGCCGGAACGGCGGCGGAGCGTCCGCTGCACATCCTGTTGGCCGAGGACAATCCGGTGAACCAGCGTGTCGCCATCCTGATGCTGCAGCGGATGGGATACCGGGCCGACGTGGTGGCGAACGGTCGCGATGCGGTCGCGGCGGCGGAGCGGCTGCCCTACGATCTGATCCTGATGGATGTCCAGATGCCGGAGATGGACGGACTGCAGGCGTCGAAGGAAATCTGCAACCGCATGGGGCCCGAGCGCCGGCCGCGGATCGTGGCGATGACGGCGAACGCCTCGATTGGCGACCGGGAGCGCTGCCTGCGGGCGGGGATGGACGACTATCTTTCGAAGCCGGTTCGGGTCGAGGATCTGAGGAAGGCGCTCGAGGACACGCCGATCCACGCGGCGGCATCGGTGCCCTGACAACCGCGTTCCATCGGGCGCGGGCCGGTGATTTCCTGTAAATGCCCGAGGGAATCTTCAGGTGGCATTCGGCTAGACGGCTTCCGTCGCATCGGCCAAGGTACGCGGTCTAAACTCCTTCCGCGTGATCATCACGAAATCCGATCTCTCCGCGCTGTTGCAGGCCAGGCACGCCTCGCCGCACTCTCTCCTCGGGATGCACCCCCTGACGTACCGGCGGTCCGCCGGCGTCGTGGCCCGAGCCTTCATCAGCGGCGCGGTCGGCTGCGAGGTGGTCGACATCGACGCCCAGCCGCCGGTTGCCTATCCGATGAACCGGCTTGCCCCGGAGGGCATCTTCGAGGTGTTCATCCCGCGGCGGCCCGAGGTGTTCCGGTATCAGCTGCGCGCGGCGTATCCGAACGGCGAAATCCGGCAGTTCTTCGACCCGTACTGCTTCCTGCCGACGCTCGGTGAGCAGGACCTTTATCTCTTCAACGAAGGCAACGAGCACCGCATCTATCACAAGCTGGGATCGCACCTCCGGAATCTCGGGGGCGTCCACGGCGTGTCGTTCGCCGTGTGGGCCCCGTCCGCCGCCCGGGTTTCCGTGGTGGGGAACTTCAATCATTGGGACGGACGTTTTCACCCGATGCGGAAACTCGGGGCCTCGGGGGTATGGGAGCTGTTCGTGCCCGGGCTGGGCGAGGGGGAGTTGTACAAGTTCGAGATCCGCGATGCGCACGGAAACATCCGGTTGAAGACCGATCCGTACGGGACGTTCTTCGAGCCGCCGCCCAACAACGCGGCGATCGTCTTCAACACGCGGAAATTCCAGTGGACCGACGACGCGTGGGTGGAACGCCGGCGGCAGGGCGCAGCCAACCTCGACCGACCGATCTCGATCTACGAGGTTCACCTCGGGTCCTGGAAACGCATGCCGGAGGATGCCGGCCGGCCCTTGAGCTATCGTGAACTCGGCCCGCAGCTTGCCGACTACGCGCTGGAGATGGGATTCACCCACATCGAGGTGCTCCCGCTGGCGGAGCATCCGTTCGACGGCTCGTGGGGATATCAGGTCACCGGGTTCTTCGCGCCGACGCACCGTTTCGGCAATCCCGACGACTTCGCGTGGTTCGTGAACTACCTCCACAACCGTGGACTCGGCCTGATTCTGGATTGGGTGCCGGCGCATTTCCCGCGGGACAGCTTCGCGCTCGCCGAGTTCGACGGCACGCATCTCTACGAACACGCGGACCCCCGCCAGGGCGCCCACATGGACTGGGGCACGCTGATCTTCAACTACGGTCGGAACGAGGTCCGCTGTTTCCTCGTGGCCAACGCGCTCGCGTGGTGCGACCGGTATCATATCGATGGCCTGCGCGTCGACGCCGTCGCCTCCATGCTCTACCTCGACTATTCCCGTCGCGAGGGGCAGTGGGTTCCGAACAAGTACGGCGGGCGCGAGAATCTGGAGGCGATCGCGTTCCTGAGGAACGTGAACGACCTCGTGCACCAGTATTATCCGGGCGTGCTCACGATCGCGGAGGAGAGCACCTCGTTTGCCGGCGTGAGCAAGCCGACGCGGGACGGCGGACTGGGATTCGACTTCAAGTGGAACATGGGGTGGATGCACGACACGCTGCGGTACTTTTCGAAGGAGCCGATCGTCCGTCGCTACCACCAGAACGACCTCACCTTCGGCATGCTCTACCAGTATGCGGAGAACTTCATCAGCGTGTTCTCGCACGACGAGGTGGTGCACGGGAAGGCGTCGCTGCTGTTCAAGATGGGCGCGTGGCACATCCCGGAAAAGGCGGCCAACCTGCGGGCGCTTTATGCGCACATGTGGGCCTGGCCGGGCAAGAAGCTCCTGTTCATGGGCGGCGAGTTCGGGCAGTCCGGCGAGTGGAGGCATGACGCCAGTCTCGACTGGCACCTCTGCCAATACACGGACCATGAGGGCATCCGGCTCCTCGTCCGTGACATGAACAAATTGTACCGCGAGCAGCCGGCGCTCGGCGCGACCGACCTGAATCCGCGCGGTTTTCGGTGGCTCGCCTGCAACGACGCCGATGCGAACATCATCGCCTATCTGCGGTGCGACGCCGACGAAACGAATCTCTTTGTGATCGTCGGCCATTTCGGTGGGGGCACGGTCCGGACCGCGTATCGCGTGGGTGTTCCGCGACGCGGTTTCTGGCGGGAAGTGATCAACACGAACAGCGAGTACTATGGCGGCACCGGCCTGGGAAACGATGGCGGCCGGACGGCCGAGGACGTGCCGCACGACGGCTTCAGCCATTCGCTGCTTGTGACGCTCCCGCCGCTCACAACCGTCATCTTCAAGTGGCAGGGCGAGTGAGGGGGAGGACCAAGGCGCCGACGCGTCGACGCGAGTCCCCAGCGCCGGTAAGTGCAGCGAGAGATGGTGGTGAAGGTCGGTTTCGTCTTGGTAGGGCGCGGATCGCTTCCGCGCCTTCCGGCCTTCGCCTAACTACCGAATTCGAGCGCGACGACCTCGTGAAGCACGATTCCGGGGATAGTCAGCACGATCGCGTCGGAGTCGACGTCGAAGGGCACCGGCTGATCGGCTACGAGCAGGTGCGCGGAGCGGACGCGTCGGGCATCTGGCAGCCGCAGGCGGACTTGCTGGGCGCCGACGGGATAGAGTTCCCGGACCGGCCCCTTCATCATCATCGGATTCGTCAGGTTCACAAGGTGCACCGTGACGGAGTCCTGCTGCTGCCAGTACGTCACGTCGAGCACGCCGGGACCGTGAACCGTAACCGGGGGTGGCGGCCGCGTCGCCCATGCGACCGCGTTGCGCAGCAGTGTGCCATGATCGCCGTCGAGCACTTCCCAGAAGGTCCGGTCGATGTCCCACGGGAAATAGGCGACGCGGCCGGCGCCGACGTCCCGCAGGAACACCTGCGCCACGGTCGTGTGTTCCACCCGGGGGTACACCTTTTCCATCGGCAAGTCCGGGTACGCGGGGATGAGGGTCAAGGGCGCCGGGCCGAAACTCGCGCGCGGGGTCACCTCGATCCTCCAGACCCCGTGGATCGTGCGGGGCGCATCTTCGAGTCCGGCGAGCAGCGGATGATTCGGGGCCAGGTCGTGTCGCAGTTCCACGTACGCATTGTGCATCGGCCCTTCGATCCGTCCGGCAAAAGAGACACCGAACAAATCGGCGAGCCCGAAGTCCTTCCGTTCGCCGCCGTTTTCATCGAACCGCGACGTCTCGGAGGTGGCGATCAAGCCGCCGCCGCGCGCGACGAAGGCACGGAGCTGGGCGCATTGGGTGTCGGAGAGTGCGGCGATATTCGGCAGGATGAGGGTGTCAAAGCTGGCCAGATGCGGCGGATCAAGCAGTCGGTCGTGCACCATCTCGAACGGAACGCGGGCCTCGATCAGCACCTGATACCATCCGAGGGCGGCGTCTTCGATCGGGTTGGGCGCTCCGCGGGTCGGCCGGTAGAACCAACCGGTTTGCTGCGAATAGACCAGACCCACGCGGGCGAGCGGGCGCTCGTTCCGCAACCAGCGTTCGTGGGCGGCACACCAGTCGAAGAGTTCGGCGACCGGGTCGAGCCACCGTCGGTCGTGCAGGGTGCCGGAGAACTTGGAATACCACGGTCGCATGCCGTTCGCGACCCCGTCGATCGCCCAGAGTTTGATCTCGTTGCCGTTCTGAACCGAGTCCTTCCAGCGCTCCGGTTCCTCCAGCCCAACGCTGAACAGGCCGATCACCGGTTTCGCGCCCATGGTCGCGCGGAATTCCTTGCCGTTTTTTCCGTTCGCCCACGGGGCCATGACACCACGCCGGGCCTGTCGGTCGGCCACGAGCATTGGGGCAAGTTCTCCGATCCGGACCATGTCGAGCGAACTTGTAGCGCCACCGCCGGTGTTGGGGATGACGCAGGAATCAGGATTGATCGCGCGCACGGCGGAGTCCCAGGTGCGCCAGAGGTCGAACAACCGCTGCTGTCGCCACAGGATATAGGCGTGCCGCGCCGCGTCATGCGGGTCATCGGTGCGGGGTAATTCGAAGCCCGTGGCGGCGCGGAAATTGTCCCGACAGCTTGCGCAGTAGCACATCCCGGAACCTTCCCACCGGTTGATGAAGATGCCGTCGATCCGGTACTCGCGCATGATCTCCCGGTGCACGCCGGTCATGAAGTCGAAGTTGTACGGCCCGAGTCCGCACGTAACCCACATCTCGGGCGAAGCCCAGTGACGGCGCCGTCGGCCGTCGGCCGTCACCTGGATCCACTCCGGATGAGCGGCCTCGGCATCGTCATAGGTGGCGTGCGGGTCGGTCCGGGCGATCACGACCATGCCGAGCTTGCGGCAGCCGGTGACGAGTTCGCCGAAGACGTCGCGGTGGCCCAGCCACGCGCTGCGATGATGAAACGGAATCTTGGTCGGATAGTACGCGACGCAGCCGCCGGCGCTGAGGCACACCGCGTCGGCCTTGGTTCGCGCGAAATAGTCGAGCCAGAACTGGGCGTCGTACTTCACCGGATCGTTCTCGACGAGCGTGAGCTGCGCCCAGCGCATCGGCCGGTCGATCCACGACGGGTGCGGGACGGTCCCGGTTGGGCCGGGCCCGGACGATGGTGAGCCCGGCTCCGCCGCACTGCCGCCGGTGCCGAGCGCGAATTGACCGACGGTGACGGCGGCGCCCGCGACTGCCGTGCATTTCAGGAATTCCCGGCGTGATGGCGCGTTCATGGCGAGGCGGGGTGGGTCCGGACGATCACGTACGGCATTTCCTTCATGGGATCGGGCCAGATCGTGCCGTTGCCGGCGCCGTCGATCGCCTCGAGGAAGTACATGAAGTCCCACTCCGGCGAAATCGCGTCGCCCGGAATCGTCCCGGCGTAGGTGCCGGGCTGGCCGGTGGGCGCAAGCACGAGGGTGGAGTAGTCCTCGAATTGCGTGACGTGCCGGTATTTCACGATCACGGAGCGGACGCCCGATGGAGCGGTGACGTGCGCCACGATCCGGATGGGCCGGCCCGGATATGCGGTTGCGATCCGCTGGTGCTCGATCACCGGCGGCTGCTGGTCGCTGCCTTCAGGTGGTGTCCAGGCCTTTGCCTGCGTCGGGGGCAATGCCTGGCATTGGGCTTCGAGATCGTTGAGATCGGCCTCGAGCTTCACGAACTCGTCGCGCCAGTGTCCGCACAGGTCGAAGTCGCGTGCGCCCATCGCGAGGTCGAACGTGTAGTGATCGCCGGCATCCTGGACGAGTTGGCGCCAGGCGTCGACCGCGGCACGTTCCGACTGCGTGGCGGCGATCAATTCGGCGGCGCCGGCGTCCGCGCCGAGGCCGGACTTGGGCGCCTTCATTTGCTGCCGTTCGTCGCGATAGAGGTTGTAATGGACGGCCGCGATCGCGCGCCGCGCGTGAAAGCGGGCGAGCTGCGCGAGGATCCGAAGGTCGGTCATCGTCGATTCGAATTCGCGTTGGTCGCGTTCTGCGATCGTGCCGGCGCTCGGCGGCGCAAATTTGGACTGGGCGGCGCGAACGGAGGCGAGAATCGCGTCGGCCGTCGCATCGAACCAGCGACTGGTCTCGAGGGGTGTCCGTTTGGCCGTGACGCCTCCGGCCAGGATGCGCTTCGCCGCATCGGCGAAGCTTTCGATCAATTCGGTATCGGTCCCCTCGTTGGACGCGTATTGGGACAGTTTCGCCCCAAGGCTCTGACGTTCGGCCCAGCCGCGTGTCGTGGGGAACAGCCGGTAGGGGTACACGGCGGTGACGATCATCGGGAGGACTTCGCTGGCACGCCGGAGCCCGGTGGCGACCTCGGAACCAGCCGGGCCAAACCGGTTCGCGAACTCGTGCTGCCAGAGGTCGGCGGAGGTGTCGGGGTTGTATCCCAGCCGGCCCCACAGCTGGTAGAAATACCAGTACCGTTCGAACTCGTAATCGTAGTAGCGGTATTTCGCCGGCATGAGGTCGAACGGCGCGAGGTCCGGCCGCTGTGCCTCCATCTTGGTCGCGAGCGGTTCCTGAACATCGAAGATCGGACTTTGGTAGAGCAGGGTGGTGCGGTCGTACCGCCGGACGTACTCCGGATCACCCCAGAGGAGCACGCGCGATGTGCCGCCGTTCCAGAGCCGCCAGTCGATGTGATAGCGCTGCGGGTAGCGCAGGAGATCGGCGTACCCGTGGCGCCGATTGTGCTGGTCGGGGGGATTGACGTGGATCGGGTGGAACGGGAGTCCCATCTGCTCCATCCAGTATTTGGTCTCCACCCGCAGGTTGAGTCCGAGGTCGAGGGCGGTGTTGATGACGCTGTCAGGGGTGCCCTTGGCGCGCGCCTCGATCAGCAGATCGGGCCGCAACTTCTTCATTTCGGTGAAGACCACGCGCCAGAAGCCATCCATCTCGCTGCGCTTGAGGCCTGATTCCTCATGGATCCGGAACTGGAGTCCGTCCAGTTTTGGGACGCGCGCGAGAAGCTCCTTGAGCGACGCGAGAGTGTAGGCGCTGAGATTGTCGGTGGTGACGCCCTCCACGGTGTTGGGTACGGGACGGCCGGCGTAGTCCTTGAGCCATTCGGCGCCGCCCGTCTGGACGCCGGCGCGGTAGATATGGTCCCAGATCCCGAGGCTGACGGCGATGCCGCGTTCATGAGCGAGCTCGATCAATCGGTTGAGGGCGGCGAGATTCCGGCGCTGCTGCTCCGGCGTGAGGTCGACCATGTGGACGCCGGGGTATCCGGTGGTGTTGAAGAAATATGGATACGGCGGCGCGAGGAATCCGCCATTTTCGTAACCAAAGATGATGAGAAACCGGCAGAAACGATCCGCCGCCAGCAGATCGAAGTAGCGGGTCCAATACGCTTCGTCGTAGAACCGGCTCTCCCAGTAGGCCCGGTTCATCGTATAGACGGACAGTTCGCGGTCCTGAATAAACGGCCGCTCGGTGATATCGCGGACGGCGGTGAATGGATCCGTGGGATCGGTGGACCAGCCGACGCGTTCCGCGGTGTCGAGTTCGGCATACATCAACCCGCGATCGTCGGCACCGGCGAGGAGGAGTGCCGGCTTTCCGCCGAACGTGAATTTCCTGATCTGCAGCGATTCGGGCCCGTCGAGCGCCTGCTTCGGTTCCCGACCGCTCTTTACCGCCTCGGGAGCAGCGGCGACATTGGCGAAGACGAGCCAGTCCCCAGTGGCGGATTCGGCGCGGGACGTGGGCACGACCTTCCAGCCCTTGGTCTGCAGGGCGCGCGTGAGCTCAACCAGTCCGTGTTGGGCGGGAGGGCCGAGATGCGGGTCGGCAATGAGCGAAACCGTGTGCGACGGGGCGGCGGCGCGAAGGGTGGCGGCAAGCGCAACCCAGCAGGGGAGGAGGAGGCGCATGGGCAAGGGTGGCGATAAAACGAAGCGGTCGAAAAGCGGAATCGTGAAAACCGAAGAACGCTGGACCCAAACAGGGAACCACGAATCGAACTGGAGCGGCTCCGCCGCAACCGAAACTGAGACCTGAGAGTCCGGAGTGGAGAGCAATTCCCGATCGCAGGCGCGGTGACCTCACCGCGCGAGACAGGGCGGACACGCTGTTCCGCGGGGTGGGGGCACCGCGCCTAAACGTCATGGTTATATTCAGGCTTTGCAGCCACGCAGCGGTCGTTAGCCTCCGCGCGTCACCCGTTCCCAAGCCGACCCCATCCCTGCCCGCGATGAACCAATATATTGCGACCCGGTTTCTCGCATTGTAACCCGAGGCTATATCTCTCCCGCGATGAATATCGTCACCCAGGTACTTCCGCTTGCACTCCTCCTGATCTACCCCGCGATCGCGATCTTTCTTCTCGCCCTCGCGCTTCGGTTTGTCCGGGCGCAGGAGCGAATCGCGAACGCGCTCGAGAATTCGGTGCATCAACTCCGCCGTCAGGCCGACGCAGCCCAGCCGCCGGTCAACCGCTGACCCTTCGGACGAGGCAAAAGGAGATCTCAGGAAACGTGCGATGGAACGAACCCAGGGCGACTATCGGTTGAGCGACAATCCGGCGGACCAGCAGCCCGAAAAAGTCCATGCGTACCTCTCCCGTTCCTACGGGGCGGAGGGAATACCGCTGGATCTCGTGAGGCGAAGTCTGGCGAATTCGCTGTGCATCGGATTGTTTCACTGCGGAGCGCAGGTTGGACTCGCCCGCGTGATCACGGATCGTGCGACGTTTGCCTACCTCTGCGACGTGTACGTTCTCGAGGAGCACCGCGGGAACGGGCTTGCGAAATGGATGATGCAGGCCGTGACCGAGCACCCGGAGCTTCAGGGAATCCGTCGGTTCACGCTGGCAACCCGCGATGCGCACGGGCTGTACGCCCAGTTTGGATTCAAGACGCCTGCCCAACCCGAATCGCTGATGGAATTCCGCCGGCCCGGGCTGTACAAGTCCGCGACTCGTGGGGCGGTGCCGCCGCCATGAACATCCGTCCGGCGCAGGCATGCGATGCCGGAGAAATCAGGCGGGTGTTGCCGGAAGACGCGGACGTGCTGACCTCGATCGCCTTTGCCGGCAAGCGCCACTGGGGCTACCCGGAGGCGTGGATCAGACAATGGACCGAAGTGCTCACGTTGACGCCGGAGTTTGTCGCAACCCACCCAACCTACGGCGCGATCGCGCAGGGCATTGTCATCGGGTTCTATTCGCTCACGGTCACGTCCGATGGCGCGGAACTGGAGCACCTGTGGGTCTTGCCGGCCGCAATGCGGCGCGGCGTCGGGCGAAGGCTTTTCCAGCACGCCGAAGCCACCGCACGTCGGCATGGCGCTGCGCGATTGTTCATCATCAGCGATCCGCACGCGGAAGGGTTTTACCGGAGAATGGGCGCGTGCTGGTGTGGCGAACAGCCGGCGTCAATGGATGGCACACCTCGCGTGCTGCCGATCCTGGAAAAGGAGTTGTAGCGCCGCCGGCCCGGACGGATGGCGATCGCTACTTCCAGAGCGGTGTCACGTCTTCGTCGCGCACCCAGCCGGTCTGCCCGTTTTCGAACACGAGTTGCTTCCAATGGAGAAAGGTCTTGCCGACGATCGCGACGCTGCCCGCGGCGAGCGGCGTCGTTTTCTGCGTCGCATCGGCTTCGGTCGGGACCGAGCGGAGGGTGCCGCCACGCGACACAACCACGGCGCGTTCGTCGGCGGTCTCACCGTAGGCGGAGTAGCTGGCAATCGCGGCCAATCCGGCCATCAACCCGACCAGGCACACGGCGGCGGCCGCAATGAACAAGCCGCGGGATCGTTTCCGGTAGGCGTTCCAGAGCACCCAGGCGAGTCCGCCCGCGAGGATGCACGCGGCGATAAGGAGGATTCGCTGCCAGCCGGCGGGACTGGTGAGTGATGCGAGGGCGTAGAGCGGGCCGTCCCGGAGGAAGGGAAGCAAGGCGGCCGGGGCGTAGCCCGCCTTGTCGGTGGTGAATGCAAACGTCGCGCGCACCGAAGTGTCATTCGGGTGCTGCACGAATGCCGCGGTGGCTTCCGCGGCGGCTTCGCCCATTTCGTCCTGCTGCGCAAGCGCGAGGGAGAGATTGTGGCGCGCACGCCAATCGGTGGGCCGTTGCGAGAGTGTCGCGCGCCACGTTGCTTCCGCCGCGGCGAAGTCGCCGGCGTGATAGGCTGCGATGGGATCGGCGGCCCGCGCCGCTCCCGACGGAGGCGCCGAGTCGGGGCTGCCGGATTCCGCCCGCGCCGGACGGGGCAGCGCCAGGACGATGAGGGCGATCGTCGCGGCGAAGGGGAGGAGATTCTGCGGCAGGAAAAGCCGCGACGGCCTGAAACCGGGCACGCGCCGGGCGGCAACGGCCGCTTCCGCCCGCGCGATCCAGTCGTCGGGGAGCGAACCCTGGCGGCCATACAACGCGCGGTCGGCCTCGCGCCACAAGGTGCCCCATTCGGCGGCCTCGAGTCGGTCGGCACCCGATCCAGCGGATGCGGCCGGCGCTGGGGCGGCGAGATCCGTGAAGACCGCCGGATTAGGCGCCGCGTGTGGAATGCGCCAGACGATCGCGGCGTCCTGCTGCCAGGCGAGAAGGCGTCGGGCCAAGGGGGAAAGTTCGGTCGTGGCCGCCGTGTCGGGTGAAGGCAGGACGGCGGAGTTCGACACTGGAGCGGCGGCGCCCTGGGTTCGCATTTCCGCCAGCAGCGCGGTGAGGCGAGCGTGAGCCTCGCGTTGCGGCCGGAGTGGATCCGTCTGTGTCGCCCGACGCCAGGCGAGCGCGAGCCAGAACAGGATTACTGCGACCGCCAGGCCGAGCAGCGTTCCGGTGACGTCGTTCCCGGTCAGCGGTAGCGACGCGTCGGAATCGCCGGGCAGCGGTTCGCGCGGGATCGCGCCGGGCGCCGCCGGAGCGGAAAGCGAAACGGGTTTGCCGGTTTCCGGAGACGACCCCGTCGGGGTCTGACTCGCGGCAGCCTGTGACGAGGGAAACTGGGGGGCGGGCGGCGGCGTGACGTTGATCACGGTGCGCTCCGTCGTGACACTCCGATACGAGCCGCTCTGCGGGTCGAAGTACGTGAACGTCACCGGTTCGAGCGTATATTTGCCGGGTTTCGTCGGAATGAGGACAACATCCTCGCTCAAGTTCGCGTCGAAGAGCTTCCCCTCGGCCGGGGTCCGCTTGGCCTTCGGCTGCACGACCTGGAAATCCTTTGAAACCTCGCGTGAAGGCATGCCGGCGATGTCCGGCCAGTTGCCGGTACCGGCGAGTTCGAGGGTCCAGGTGATGGGTTCGCCAACCCCGGCTTCCTTCGGGACGACCTTCGACGTGAACTTGAACTGGCCGACCGCCCCGCTGAATCCGGCAGGCGGCGTGGGCAGCGGCTTTACTTCCACGGTCGGCTGATCGGAGGTGACCGAGACGGGCTCCATCCGCGCCTGCGAAAACAGTCCGAAACCCACGGGACCCGTCTGCACCTGCAACAAATGGGTGGTCGGGTGCAGCTTGATGGTGCCAGGAGCCTTGGCGTAGGCGCGGGTCTGGAACGTCACCTGGGCCTGGCGTTGGCCGCCGCGCGCGGTTTCCTTGACCTGCGGTTTTGACCAATCCTCGGCGACGAGGGGGGCCGCGTTCCACTCGAAGGTGGGCGGAATCTGCGGGTTGTTGCGGAGGGCGGCCGACAGCTCGTAGGTGAGATTGAACACCTGTCCGGCCCAGACGGTCGGCGGTTCGACGATGAGTTTCGCGCTGGCGACGGAGACAACCGGAGCGGCCGCGTTGAATGCCGCCACGGTCATCGGCCCCTTGTTCGTCTTGATGGTGAACGCGGGGATCTGCAGTGGACCACTCCCGCGCGACTGCACCACGTACGAAAGCATGACGGAACGGCTGACGCTGAAGTTCACCATGTTCATGCTCTCGGAGCGGCCGGTGAACGTGAGCGTGGCGGAAGGAATCGGGGGAAGCTGCGGATCACCGTCCGGCTCACAGTCGTCGAAGACGAGCACGACGACGTTGTTCAGCGTGGAGTCGCCGTTTTCCCAATGGACGGATTGGGCGCGCGCCACCATGGCGGCGCTGAGCAGGACCAGATAAAATGCGGCGCGGAGGAATCGCATGACGTTCACCAATTCTTGGCGGGCTGCTTGCGGGTGGCCTGGCTGCGGTCGCCCTGCAGCATTTGAAATAGTTGGGCCGGAGAGTCCTGCTGGCGAAGCTGGTCGAGCTTTTCGAGCGGCAAGGCGAGAGCGGGGTTCGCCGCCGCCTGCGCGTTCTCCTTCTTCTGTTCGGTGCCGCCGACCTTCTGAAGCTGCGAGGGATCCGGTGCGGGGACGGGTGGCTTCTTCATGTCGCCAAAGAGCGACTGGTCCGATTTCTGATGTTCCGGTTTGCCGGAAGCTTCGGGCTTCTCCCCCTGTTTGGAGCGGTCATCGGCCGACTTCGAAGGTTGATTCTGCGGGGCGCCGGAGGACTTGTTCGCCTGCGACTGGTCCGGCGACGATTTCTGCGACTCGTTCTGATTCTTCTGATTTTGATTCTGCTGGTTCTGCTGCGGCGATTTGTTCTGCTGTTTCTGATTTTGCTGCTTCTGCTGGGGCGGTGGCTCGGGCTTCTTGAGCAGAGCCTCGAGATCGCGATGCAGCTTCGGCCAATCGGCGGCGTTCGCGTCGAGTTTTGATCCGATCGCGACCGCATCCATCGCGTCATGAACAGGTCCTGCCGGGACCGGTTTCTGAGCCGACTGCAACCGGCCGCCCCACGTGACGGTTTCGCGCGCGAGATCCGCCCAATCCCGCGCGTTGCGGGTGGCGGAGTTGGCGAGGCGGGTGACGATCCGGGAGAGGACGGTCGACTCGGTCGGAGGAGGCGGAGTCTCGGGCGCGGGCGTGCCGGGGGACGTCGAGGGTTCCGGCGTGGCGATCTTCACCGCGGCGCGTGATGGCGAGGGCGGAAACAGCAGCGCGAGGGCCGCGAGCGCGACGAGGCCGATGCCGCCGGCCGGAGCGGCCGTTCGCGGGGGCAATGGTGGCGGTTCGCCCGAACCCGGCTGCGGTTTGCCGGCCTGGAGGCGAATGTCGCGGGGGCGTGGTCGCACGGGAAATTCATAGTAGAGGCTCACGAGCAGGCACCACACCGCGAGTCCCAGCGGCCACTGAAACCGCTCGACGTACCGAACGGTGTTCTTTTCCACGAAGCTCCCTTTGCGACCGGCGTTCACCGTCTGTTGAATGAGGCTCGCCAAGTCGACCCAGGTGCTCGCGTCACGATAAGCGCCGCCCGTTTCCGAGGCGAGTTGCTGGAGCGTGCTGCTCTCGAGCTTCGACAAGACGACGGCGCCGCGCTCGTCCTTGACGAAACCGCCCGAGCCATCGGGGATCATCGAGCCCGCCGCGGTGCCAACTCCGAGGCCGATGACGCGCACTCCCTTCTTCTTCAGGTCGTCGACCCGTGATTTCCAGTCGTCGTCCGTGGCCTCACCGTCGCTGAGGACGATCAAGAATCGGTCTGCCGCCGTGCTCGTACCGAAGGCGTCGAGCGCGGTGTCGATCATCGCGCGGTAGTTCGTGCCACCTTCCGGCAAAAAACCCGGATTCAGGGACGGGAGAAATTCGCGCAGGATTTCATAGTCGGAACTCAGCGGGCTCTGCAAAAACGCGGTGCCGGAAAAGACGACGAGTCCGACTCGCTCGCCTTTCAGCTTTTCGAGCAGGGTCTGGATCAGAAGCTTGGAACGCTCCAGTCGCGACGGCTTGATGTCTGTCGACATCATCGAACGCGACAGATCCATCGCGATGAGAATCTCCCGAGACTGGTCGAAGACCGGTTCCTCGATCCGCCCCCATTGAGGACGGGCGAGGGCGACGATCGCGAAGGCAAGTCCGAGCAGAAACCAGGGCCGGATCCGATTCGCCGGCGGCGTGGCGGCGCCGGTGGTCAGGGAAACGTGATCGGCCCCCACCTCGGCGTGGAGGATTTTCGGACGGATCGCCGAACCCGTGACAACCTTCCGCCGCCGGGTCAGATCCCATCCCGGCAGGGCGATGGGCACAAACAGCAACCAGAGGACATGCGGCCAGTAGAAGCTCATGGTCCGATCCTTCCCTTCACCCCAACGCGGATCGCCGATCCCGGCTGTCTGATGCCGGTGCCCGGGAGATGCGGTTGAGAGGCGATTTGAAGTTGTGCCATGGTCGGATCGAGAGGCGGCATTCGCTTCGGTCAGGCGTAGGCCGCGTTGCGGTTGGCAAAACGCGAGCCCACGGCGGCGGCGGCAAGGGCGAGGAGGCCCGGCACCGCGAGCCATCCGAAGAGTTCCGTCGTCACCAGGTAGCTTTTCGCCTGGAATTCAATTTTCTGGGCGCGATCGATGGCGTTGAACGCCTTCTCGATCGTGTCCTTGTCCTCTGCCCGATAGAACTCGCCGCCCGTCTGGTCGGCAATCTGCTTGAGCAACTCGGGATCGACGTCGCGCGAGAAACCCCGGTTGTACACGATCCGACCGTTGATTTCGTCGGGCTCCCATACCCAGCCGTCGCGGCCGACGCCGATCGTATAGATCGGAATGTGCTTTTCCCGGGCAATCTTCGCCGCGTCGAGCGGCGGCAGGAGACTCAGCGGGGCCCGGGTGCTGGGATCGATGCTTTCGCCACCGTCGGTGAGGAGGACAACGAACGCGCCCAGGCGATGCCCCTGGCTGAGTCGTTTCTCCTGATCGAGCCGGTTCAACGCGGTCCCCAGGCCGTCTCCGATCACCGTGCCGTCGGGATCGATCATGCCAATCTTGATCCGGGCGAGCTGGCGCGAAATCCATCCGTGATCGAACGTGAGCGGGGCCAGCGTGTAGGCGCGGCGTCCGAAGAGCACGAGCCCGATCCGGTCCTGTGGCCGGCGGTCGATGAATCCCTGGATGATCGGCTTGATCATCTGAATCCGGCTCGGCACCTCGCCGGGGCGGTCGGCGTCCTCCCGGCGCATCGAGCCGGAAACGTCGACGCACAGCATGATGTCGTAGCCCTGGGATCGCACGTCGCGTTTGTTCTCGACCCGTTGCGGACGCGCGAGCGCACCGATGAGCAACGCCAGACCGGCGAACCCCAGCGCCATCGGCCAGCGGGAGGGCGCCGTTAACGATGGCCGGTGCCAGGCCGCGGCGAAGGGGACGAGGAGAACGGGGGTGTGCCGGCGGCCACGCAGCCAGGCCAGCAACGGCAGCGCGAGCAGCGCGGCGAGCCAAAGCGGATCATGGAGAACCAGGCGACCCATGGATTGAAGATTTGGAAATTGGCAGCGGGAGAGTTGAAAATCTGGCGACGCGGCGCGTTCGGTTCGGCGGCTAGCGCGCGGCGTTGCCTCGCGACGTCATGCGGGCGTGGAAGAACCGGACCAGCGCATCGAGCCGGTTTTGTTCGGTCGTCACGACGAGGCGGCTGAGGGGATCGGGGAACAGCGCTTGCCAGGCTCCTTTGCGGGAGTGGCGCCAACTGGCGTGGGCGGCGCGCTCGGCGGCGCTTCCCTCGAGCGTCACGAGGCGGCCGGCGAGCGGATCGTAGGCGGCAAAGGCCTCGCCGGCCGGCAACTCGCGGTCCCACGGATCGTCGACGCGGAAGCCCATCGTCTGGTAGCGACGCTGGAGCACGGGCCAGCCCTCGGGGGCAGACCGGGGCGGAAAGTCGCCAAGCCAGATGAGCACGCTGTGTTTCGGTGCGGCCCGGGCGAGAAACCGCCAGGGAATCGCCGGAGTGGCTTCGGTCAGCGGGGGTTCGGGCCGCGCGAGCAACGATGCCGCCGCGTGCAGAATCTGGCCACGACCGCGAACCGGCTCGCGGAACACGTGCGACCCGGAGCCGGCATAGACGAATCCGACGCGGTCGCGATTCACCGCCCCGAGGAGCATCACGAGTCCGGCCAGTTCCAGCAGGGCCTCGCGCTTCGATTGCGAACCGGAGCCAAACAGCAGGGAAGGGGCATCCTCGAAAACCAGCAGGACGGTCACCTCGCGTTCCTCGACGAACTTCTTGCGGTAGGGCTCGCCGAGGCGCGCCGTGACGTTCCAATCGATGTCGCGAACGTCGTCCCCAAACTCGTACTTCACCACCTGGTCGAACTCCATCCCGCGGCCCCGGAACGCCGACCGGTACTCTCCGCTCAGGACGTTTTCGACCGCGTGGCGGACCCGCCACTCGAGCTGCCGGAGCAGCGCCAGCGGATTTTCCAGCTTCGAATTTCGGTTCTCGGTCGGCATGTCCTCAGCGGATCGCGACGGGCTTCACTGCACCGTGCGCCGTTCCGGGCAGGAGGCGAAAATTATCGAGATGGCGGCCGCCTCCCACGTGCTATTTGGTGGCCGGAACCGGCGTGCGCTCGATCACCTGGCCGATGATCTTGTCGCTCGCAATCTCCTCCGCCTCGGCCTCGTAACTGAGTCCGATCCGGTGGCGGAGCACATCAGGCGCAAGATCCTGGACGATCGCAGGCGACACGTAATCCTGGCCGCGAAGCCACGCGAGCGCGCGACCAGCCTGGTAGAGCGCCAGCGACGCGCGGGGCGACGCGCCAAAATTGAGGTACCGCTTCGGATTTCCTTCCTTCTCGGCCAGCACGCGCGTCCCACGAACCAGCGCGAGGATGTAACCCTGCACGGCGGGGGCGACATGGACGCGGTCCACATCGGCCCGCAGGCCGAGAAGTTCCTCGCCGGACGATGCGCGGGTGAGTTCGGGCTGCTGTGTGACCTGGCCCCAACGCTGCATCATGGTGGCCTCGTCCTCGGCGCTCGGATAGTCGACGAGCAGCTTGAAGAGAAACCGGTCCGTCTGCGCCTCCGGCAAGGGATAAGTCCCTTCCTGTTCGACCGGATTCTGGGTGGCCATGACGAAGAACGGGCGGGGCAGGGGCTGGGTTTGTCCGCCGATCGTCACCTGGCGTTCCTGCATGGCTTCGAGGAGGGCGCTCTGGACCTTCGCCGGGGCGCGGTTGATTTCATCGGCCAGCACCAGGTTTGCGAAAATCGGTCCGCGGTGGGCGCTGAACTCGCCGGATTTCGGCTGGAAGATCATCGTTCCAACCACATCGCTCGGCAGGAGGTCGGGCGTGAACTGGATGCGCTCGAACTGGACGCCGAGCGCGGTCCCAAGGGATTTGACGAGCAGGGTCTTCGCGAGCCCGGGCATGCCCTCGAGGAGGACGTGGCCGTTGGCCAGCAGTGCGACCAGCAGCCTTTCGACCACGGCATCCTGGCCGATCACGGCCTTGGCGATTTCAGCGCGGATTTTTTGGGACCAGGCTGGACCAGTGAGCATGAGTATTGGCTAAGGGAAGGGAGTTGAAGCGGTTCGGCAAGCCCTCCGTGTGGATCGGTCCCGGGCGGTGGAAACGCCGAGGACCGCGCCGACGAGCACGGACACGTTGGACGCGGTACGACCCGCGGGCATGCGCTCCCGCCGGCCGGAAGAGGCGAGGAGACTGGCAAACCGTGGCGAGGTTCCGATGAATGCAGGGAACGGGTGTGTCCTAAGCCAGCGTTCCCGCCCCGGCAGATGGTTGCGGGGGTGCAGACCCGGTATATCGAAGCCTGGTCCAGTGGGTTGGACGTCGGCATTCGGCCCGGGCGGACAGCCGGCCGGTTGACATCCGTTTTGGCTCCGCGGCATCGTTGGCACATGCCGTTTCCAGAGTATCTCCAGCCCCGATTGGCGGTACTTGGCGTGCGTCCGGGTGACGTCGAGGAACGGTTTGTTCGGGGGGCGGGACCGGGAGGTCAGAAGATCAACAAGTCGAGTTCGACCGTCTCGCTCCGGCACCTCCCGACGGGAATCGAGGTTCGCTGCCAGCGCGAACGCTCGCAGGCCAGAAACCGTGAACTCGCCTGGACCGAACTGTGTGAACGGTTGGAACAACGCAAACGGTCGGCGGCGGCCGGCGCCCGGGAAATCCGTGAACGCGAGCGTCGCCGTACCCGGCAGAAGAGCCGGGCGCAGAAAGCGCGGATGGTGGAATCAAAGCGCCGGCGTGCGGACACGAAGGGCAACCGAAACCGGGCAGCCTGGGACTAGCCGATCCGGGCGCGGTGATGCGCCGGAAGGCGTTGGGTCCGTCGGAGTGGTCAGGTCAGCGGCAGGACCGTGACTTCATCACCCACGCGCAGGGAACCGACCTTGGTTTCGTGAATGAAGTTCTGGCCAAAATTGATCGTGGTGGGTTCGTCCGCCGCGCGCCGGTACGTGTTCAGTGTTCGAAGAGGCTCCTTGCCGCGTTCACCGGTCTGCTGGTCCGTCGTCGTGACAATGCAGCGGCCGCAGGGGCCACCGGCGCGCAGGATGAGATTCCCGGCCTTGATTCGCGGCCAGGTGTCCTCGACGTGGGGCTCACCGCCCGAAACCACGAAGGACGGGCGAAAACGATTCATCGGAACCGGTGGTTCGCCGGCCGACACGATGCGGCGATTCAGTTCGGCGAGAGAACCCTCGCTGACGATCATGAACGGAAACGCATCCGGGAATGCGACGGCATCGCCGGGGTGGGCCACGGATTTCGTCATGGGGCGATGGAATTGCGCGCCGATGCGGACCAGACGGCACTCGACGGCGAGCATTTCGTGCAGCCAGTCGGCGCAGTCATCTCCGCAATCCTCGGCCTTGAGACCGGCGCTCTTCCAGATCGAGACGGTTCGCACCGGGGCATCGTCGGCACGAAGGGGCACCCGGATCTGGCCGAATCCGTCGGCACGAAGACTCAGGTCCGTGTCGTCGAGCGCCGTGGCGATCAGCGCCATCCGGGGAAGTACCCGCTGGGTGAGAAACTGGCCGGATGCATCGACCACCAGGAACCTGCGGTCACCGACAAGGCCCAACTCGTCCACCGAAGCGGCATCGACGGCGCAGCCGCGGAGCGACTTCACGGGATAGACGAACAGATTCGTGATGTGCATGGGGTGGTGGAACGCGACCGCCGCCAGTGAAGCCGATCGGCGGGCGGCGAGGAAAGTCGAATTCGTCGGAAGTTCCGCCGGGTCGAACCGATCGCGCCCGGCGAACGGAGGACCGGCTGCAGCCGGGCATCACTTCAGGAGGTCACGGAGATCGGCGAGCGAGAGTTTCGCCGCGGCGGCGTCGCTGGCTTCAAACACGTCGGCGAGCAGCGCGCGCTTTTCGGTCTGAAGTGCGAGGACCTTTTCCTCGACGGTGCCCGAAGCGATCAGCTTGTAGCTCGTGACGGTTCGGGTCTGGCCAATCCGGTGGGCCCGGTCGGTCGCCTGCGCCTCCGCCGCCGGGTTCCACCACGGATCAAAGTGCACGACGACATCGGCCCCGGTCAGGTTGAGGCCGGTGCCGCCGGCCTTGAGAGACAAGAGAAACAACGGAATTTCCGCCGTCTGCTGGAAGCGGTCGACCTCGGCCTGCCTGGCACGTGCGGGCATCGCACCGTCGAGATAGCAGTGCGCGACCTGCCCGGCGTCGAGTTCGGCCCGGAGCAAGCCGAGCAACGAGGTGAATTGCGAGAACACCAGGACGCGATGTCCGTCATCGACGGCTTCCTCGAGGAGTTCCAGGAAAGCATCGAGCTTGGCCGAATCCCCCGGCGGCCGGTCTGGCGGGGCGGCGGCGGTGCTGTGCGGACGCACCAGGCGCGGATCGCAGCAGATCTGGCGCAACCGCAGCAACTGCGTCAGGGCGGCGAATTTCAAACTGGCCTCCGTGGCGCCGGCCGCCTCCAGATCGATCAGTTCGCGCTCCGAGCGTTCCTGTGTTTCGCGGTAGAGTTCGGCCTGCCCGGGCGTGAGCTCGCACCAGACGATTTGCTCGATTTTCTCCGGCAGTTCCGGGGCGACCGTCCGCTTGGTTCGCCGCAGGATGTAGGGGGCCGTCTGGGCGCGAAGCCGTTCATCGTACCATGCCCGCTCCTCCCCCCGGAGACCGGCGGGAACGCGGGTCAGATAACCGGGAAGGAGGAACTCGAACAGCGAACGGAGATCGTCCAGGGAGTTTTCGACCGGCGTGCCTGTGAGCAGAAAACGCGATTGTGCCCGCAGCGCCCGGAGCGCCGCCGCGTTCTGGGACCGGCGGTTCTTGATATGCTGTGCCTCGTCGGCGATGACGACCGCGAACTCGGTCGTGGCAAAGAGCGACTGATCCCGGGTCAGGGTTCCATAGCTCGTAATGATCAGGTCGCAGCCTTCGATGTCCTTCACCGCGCTGAGCCGCCGCTCACCGTGATGGACGAACACCCGGAGCTCCGGGGTGAACCGCGCCGCCTCGCGGCGCCAATTTTCGAGCAGCGACGCGGGGCAGACGACCAACGAAGCCCGCACCGACGGCGTGGGTGCTGGGAAACGGCCGGAACCGCGGTCACCCGATGAGGCGGGGCGGGGAGGGCCGCCCAGCGTCGTGGCGCCGGACGCATCGGAACCGGTCTGCACGACGGACAACAACCCGAGCGCCTGGAGTGTTTTTCCCAGGCCCATTTCATCGGCGAGGATCCCGCCAAGCTCGCCGCGGCGAAGCTGCCACAGCCAGGCGACACCGAGGCGTTGATACGGGCGGAGCTGGCGGTCGAGTGCTGGCGGGATGGGGGCGGGCGCGAGGGTCGTCAGGTTCCGCAGCGCCGCCGTGCGGCCCCGCCACGTTTCGGGCGGCTGGAACCCGGGTGAAAGCTGCTCCAGTACTTCCTGCACCTCGGGAATCCGCGCCGGTGGGACCGTCACGCTTCGGTGGGGTGTGACGGTGGCATTCGGATCGCCCGCGAGGGCCCGTTGGGCCGCCGCGACCTTCCTCAGGCGGTCGGGCTCGAGCAGGAACACGTTGCCGTCCGCTTCGAGGTAGCCGCGATTGGCCGCGATCGCCGAGCGCAGCTCCGCATCGTTGGCCCGGCCGGCGGTGATGCCGATGGCGACCGAATATCCGCCACCGGTCGACCCGACTTCGGCCGTGATGTCCGCCTGGCGCAGGCGGGCGGTGTTCTTTTCGAAGTTTGCGGTGAACTCGGCATTGAACCGCTCGCGCAGGGTCGCGAGGTGACTGGCGAGGAAATTCAGCGTCTTGTGCCGGTCGCGCAGCCACCATTTCCGGTTCGACGGCTCCAAGGTGAATCCGCCCTCCTTGAGCAACGCGAGCGCGGCCTCGTAGCCGGGGTGTTCGCGCGAGGGCAGGGTGACGGCGAGGAAGTGCTCGGAGCCGTCGACGACCATCGGAGGAAGGGGTGGATCGGCGCGCGATTTTCGGACCGGCGGTGGCCGCGTCGAATCGGCGGCCGGCGGCCGGGCGTCCTCGGTCGCCAGAAGACGCTCGTGATTCCAGGGCGTGACCGTGCCGTTTTCGACGAACACCGGGTGCCCGGCGGCGGCGGCGGCCAGTTCCCGCAGCTGCGCGCGATTCAACTGGATGAATTTTGGCGGCGTCGGGGTACCGGCCCACCGCTGGAGCAGGGCGAGGACGGGCACCACCTCGGGGGCAGGCGCCGTGGACAGGTCCACCTCGACCCGAAGCGGCACCGCGTTGCGAACCACGGCAGCGGCAAAATTGGGCGGGAGATGGAATCGGATCATGGCAGAACGCGAACTTGCTGGGTCGAAGCCGGCTTGGACAGTCGAATGACGGCGGCACCCCGTCCAGTCGGGGCACGCCGGGGCCACAACGGGCGAAACGAGGCGGGGGCGTCAACTCGCGAACGATGACTGGTGGTCGGGTCCAGCCGGCGGCGTGGTGGCACTGCGAGAATATCTTTGCCCCGCCAGCGGGAATAAAGACAGTGGCGGCTCCTCCCACCCCCACATGAGCAATGAGGCGTTCACGCAGCTGGTCGATGCGCATTACGCGTCGCTTTACCGTTTTGCGTTGAGCCTTGCCCGCAACGGGGCGGACGCCGGCGACCTGGTCCAGGAGACGTTCTTTGTCTGGGCGACCAAGGGGGACACTTTGCGGGACCAGGCGAAGGCGAAATCGTGGCTGTTCACGACGCTGTATCGGGAGTTCCTGCGCGGACGTCGCCGGGATGCCCGGTCGACCTCGATCGAGGATCTGCCGGAGGACGAGAAGGATATTGCCGCGGAGGACGTTGACCGGATTGGAAAAATGGACGCGCCGGCCGTGATGGCGGCGCTTCAGTCGGTCGACGAGGTCTTCCGGGCGCCGCTCACGTTGTTTTATCTGGAGGAACTTTCATATCTTGAAATTGCCGACGCGCTCGATGTGCCGATCGGGACGGTCATGTCGCGGTTGTCCCGCGGAAAGGCCCAGTTACGCACGGCGCTGTCGGACGTGGATCGAGGGGCAGGAACCAAGGTCGTGGCGTTTGCCGCGAAAGGAGGAAGAGCATGAGCAACAACGAGGCAAAATTTCTGCTGAATGCGTGCCGGCCGAACGGACGTGACGCGAGCGATCCGGCATTTGCGGCGGCGATGGCGCAGGCCCGGAGCGATCCGGCACTTGGCGCGTGGTTCGCGCAGGAGCAGGCGCACGGCGCGGCGGTCGCGGCCAAATTGCAGGAGATCGCACCGCCGCCGGGATTGCGCGAGGCCATCCTTGCCGGCGGGCGCGCCACGCAGCGTGCGGCGGCTGTGCGGCCTCGCCGGCCGATGGTTACGTGGGGAGCGCTGGCGGCCTGCTTCGCCGCCCTGATCGCGGCAAGTGTGGCGTTGTGGCCGGCGCGGGCGCCGGCGGCGAACGCCCTGACCTCGTTCGCGCTTTACGATGTCGCGTATGGTCGCCACGGCGGACGCGGTGAAGCGACCGCGGAACTGGCGCAGCAACTCGGCTCGCCGGCGACCCACCTTTCGGCGGGACTACCGATCGACTTCTCAAGACTGAAGAACACGGGATGCCGGACGCTACAGGTGGCGGGGCACAGCGTGCTGGAAGTCTGCTTCGTGCGGAACGGGGCGGAATTTCACTGCTACATTGGACGGGCGGCGGACTTCCACGTCGGTGCTCCGGCGGCCGTGCAGTTCGTGCAGCAGGCCGGACTCACAGCGGCGGCATGGACCAAAGGCTCGTATCGATTCGTCGTCGTGGGCGGAGCGGGCTTGGATGCGGTGAAGCGGCTGCTTTGAAGCGCAACCGTGACCGACGCCGGGTCGGTGGTGGCAACTTCGGCGGCCAATGAACATCGCGGATCTGAGGGTGCGCGAACTCGCGCCAACGCGGGCGAGATTCGCCCATCCTCGCCGGGATGCTGGAACACAGCCGATGGCGCCTTCTTCCATATCTGGCCGCGCTCGCGGTCGTCGCCTTCACGTATGTCTGGACGACGACCTCGAATAATCTGAGCTGGAATTGGGACCGCGAGCAGACGGACTATTACAATCTGCTCGTCCACGGGTTTCTGAAGGGCCGGCTCAGCCTGGGAGTGGAGGTGCGACCTGAGTTGCTCCACGTTCCCGATCCCGACGATCCCGCGCAACGGCCGGAAGGCACGGAGCTTCACGAGGCGTCGTTATACCGCGGTCGGTATTACATCTACAATGGCGTCGTTCCGGCCGCCCTCCTGCTCCTGCGATTCCGCCTCGTGACGGGATTCGACCTGCCATTGCCGGTGGCGTCGCTCGGGTTCGCCCTCGGCGGATCCGTGGTCGCACTCCTGCTGCTGGCGGACATGCGTCGACGGTATTTCCCGCGGAGTGGTCCGTTGATCAGCCTCCTCCTGGCCGTCGCGTTCGGGTTTGTGTCGTGCGCGCCCGTTTTGCTGCGTCGTTCGAGCATGTACGATCTGCCGATTCTCAGCGGATCGTGCTTCGCTCTCGCGGCGCTCGCCTGTTTTTACGCTGCGCTCCAAAACGAGCGCCGGCGGCTGCCGTGGCTGACGGCGGCCAGCATTTGCGGGGGACTCGCGATCGGGTCGCGTCCAACGTACCTGTTTGCGCTGGTTGGAATGCTGGCGGCCTACCCGCTGTTTTTTCGAAACACGTCCGGCGCTCCGATTGGAAGGCGCCACGCGGTGCGAGTGTGGATGGCAGCCGTGATTCCGCTGGCCGTCATCGGTGCGGGACTGGCCTGGTACAATTACGCCCGGTTCGGGCGGGTCACGGAATTTGGCCTAAGCTACATCCTTTCGGGGGTGTATGAATCGAAGATCGAACACTTCCGCTTGAGGTACGCGCCGTGGAACCTGTTCACCTACTTATTTGCCCCTGGAGAGTGGGGAAGGTACTTCCCGTTTTACCACGAGGTCGCGATCACGCTGCCGCTGCCCCGGCAGCATTACGGGATGGACCACCCGTTTGGACTGCTGGTCAATCTGCCTTTCCTCTGGCTGGCGCCCTTTGCCGCGTGCGGCGCGGTGGAGCGACGGTTCCGGCGGGCGTTTCTGATCACGGCGGCATGGACGGGCGCGGTGGTTGGCGCGTTGCTGCTGTGCTTTTACGCCGCGATGGCGCGCTACCTGGGGGATTTCGCGGCCCCGTTCGGATTGGTTGCCACCATTGGCGGAATGGCGGTCGTCGAGCGCGCACCCGCCGGCTGGCGACGTCGCATGAGCGGGACGCTGGTCGCGGGTTTGGCGCTGGCTTCGATATTTTCGGTCTTCGTGTTTTCGGCCCAGCTTTACGATCGGCTGCGCCAGGAGAATCCGAGCGGGGAAGCGGCGCTGGCGCGGGTGGCCGACGCACCGGTGCACTGGCTGGAGGCGTGGCATGGCCGCCCCGTTGGCCCGATCATTCTGCGGGTTGTGTTTCCGAGCCGTGCCGGGGAGGCGGAGGAACTGGTGCGGACCGGTTGGACCGACCAAACGGATCGCGTGCTGGTCGCCTATCCCGATCCGGCGCATGTGCCGTTTGAATACGAACATGCCGGCGCGCCGATTGTCCGCAGTGAACCGTTGCTCGTGGACCGGTCCCGCGAACACGTGATCCGGATCGCGATGGGTTCGCTCGATCCCGCCGCAAGCTGGAGCGGCTATGATGAATGGACGAACGAGCAGCGCATCCGCGAACGCCGCTGGCTCGACGTCGCGATCGACGGCCGCCCCTTGATTGAAAGCTACCAACGGTTTTACCCGGCGAGCCGCGGCACCGTCGTCGTTGGCGGAGCGAAGGACACGGGATCGTTTTCCGGCCGGATCGTGAGCGTCGCCCGGGAACCGCTCACGAAGCCTCCGGTGACCGCATTGGCGTCACCGGGAAACCAGTTGATCGCCCCGGTCGGCGGCGTGTGGCGGCTCGCCGTGCGCTTTCCCGCCGGCAAGCGCGGCACGCGCGATCCCCTGATCGTCTCCGGCGAGACGGGCCGGGGTGATTTCCTCGCGGTGGAAGATCTCGGACCCGGCCGCCTGCGGTTCATGCTCGACCATTGGGAGAACAGGCCGTTTTCAGTCATGAGTGGACGTACGAACCCGGGCGCACGTACCGGATTGAGATCGCGCATCCCGACTACGAAGACCGCCCGGGGGAAGGTGGGGGAAAACCGGGACCGTTGACCTTGCGCATCGACGGCCGGCTGTTCTGGTCGGCCCGGGTGGCGCTTTATCCGGTGGCGCCGGAAGATAGGTTTGTCGGCTACAAGCCGATCGGCGGCACGACCTGCCAGGAGCGTTTCTCGGGGGTGATTCAATCCTCCGGGAGGGCGCCACGCCGCTGACCAGCCGATCGATGCCACGACCGCGGCGGTCCGGACGAGAATGGGATGTCGTGGGTCCGGATGGCGTTGACGCAGTTCTCACTGGATTTACCGGGCATGGCACGCACGCTAGCGTGCAATGCCGAGTCTCCGCGCTGCCAATCCCGAGAAGGTCCGTCTGGGAGAGGAAGCGCGTCGCGAGCGAAACTGGCAGCGGTGGGGGCCCTATCTGTCGGAACGCCAATGGGGAACCGTGAGGGAGGATTATTCGTCCGAGGGCGACGCCTGGCGGTATTTTCCCCACGATCATGCGCGCAGCCGGGCGTATCGCTGGGGTGAGGACGGCTTGCTGGGAATCTCCGACCGGGAATGCCGGCTGTGTTTTTCAGTCGCGCTGTGGAATGGGCGCGATGCCATCCTGAAGGAACGCTTGTTCGGTCTCTCCGGCCCGGAGGGCAATCACGGCGAGGACGTGAAGGAGTGCTATTTCTACGTCGACTCGACGCCGACGCATTCGTTCATGCGCGCGCTGTACAAGTATCCGCAGGCCGCGTTCCCGTATGAACAACTGATCACGGAGAACCGCCGGCGGGGACGGGAGGAACCCGAGTATGAGTTGCTCGACACCGGCGTGTTCGACGGCGACCGGTACTTCGACGTGGAGGCAAGATACGCCAAGGCGGGCCCCAACGATCTTTGCATCGAGATCCTCGTGGCGAATCGCGGGCCGGAAGAAGCCGTGCTGCACGTGCTGCCCACGTTGTGGTTTCGCAACACCTGGTCCTGGGGGCAGACGGACGAGGACGAAGCCGCCACGAAGCCGAGCCTCCGGTGGGCGGGCAACGGCCACGTGCAATGCGAGCATGCGACGCTTGGCCGATTCCACCTCCTGATGCAGGCGGTCGACCGCGCTCCGGCGGCCGAGTGGTTGTTCACGGAAAACGAAAGCAACGTCGAACGGCTCTTTCACGGAACGAACGTGTGCCCGTACGTGAAGGACGCGTTTCATGCGGCGGTGATCGAGGGCAAACGCGATGCCGTGAATCCGCAGCGAACGGGGACGAAATGCGCGGGCCACCAGCTTCTGACGCTTCCGCCCGGCGGGGAGCAGGTGCTTCGGCTGCGTTTGTTTGCCGAGGAAGAACGGACGATCCCATCCGGTCACTCGGCTGGCGCGCTGTTTGCGGCCGAATTTGCCGAAACCATGCGGCGACGGGAGCGCGAGGCGGAGGACTTTTACGCGGATGTCATGACGCGTCGCCGGGAGAACCCATCCGCCCCGAACGGTGTCGACACGCCGGGCGGATCGCTGAGCGCCGGTTCGGCCGAGGACGGAACCGCGATGCCGATGGAAGAGCCGGAGCTGCGGAAGATCGCGCGCCAGGCCTATGCGGGTCTTCTGTGGTCGAAGCAGTTCTACAGCTACGTCGTGCGCGACTGGCTCAAGGGAGACCCGGCGCAACCGCCGCCGCCCGCCACCCGGCGCCGCGGGCGAAATTACCAGTGGTGTCATCTCTTTGCTCGCGACGTGATCTCGATGCCGGACAAATGGGAGTATCCCTGGTTCGCGGCGTGGGATCTCGCCTTCCACATGCTGCCCATGGCGCAGGTGGATCCCCATTTTGCGAAGGAGCAGTTGAACCTGCTGCTGCGCGAGTGGTACCTGCACCCGAACGGACAGATGCCGGCGTACGAGTGGAATTTTTCGGATGTGAATCCGCCGGTCCACGCCTGGGCGTGCTGGCGCGTCTACAAGATGTCGGCGCCCCGCGGCAGCCGCGACCGCACCTGGCTCACCCGCGTTTTCCAGAAGCTGCTGCTCAACTTCACCTGGTGGGTGAACCGGAAGGACCCGGACGGCCAGAACATCTTCAGCGGCGGATTCCTGGGCCTCGACAACATCGGGGTTTTCGACCGGTCCAAGCCGCTCGCTTCCGGCGGCCAGCTGGAGCAGGCCGATGCCACCGCGTGGATGGCGTTCTATTGCGGTACGATGTTGTCGATCGCCCTCGAACTGGCCGAGCACGACCCGGCGTACGAGGACATCGCGGGGAAGTTCTTCGAACATTTTGTCGCGATCGCCGATGCGATGAACGGCCTGGGCGGCACGGGACTTTGGCACGAGGGCGACGGCTTCTACTACGACCAGGTTCAACTGGATGGACAGACCACGCCGCTCCGCCTCCGATCGATGGTGGGCATCATCCCCCTGTTTGCCGTCGAAATCATCGACCAGGAGAAGGTCGCCCGGCTGTCGGAGTTCTCCAAACGGACGAAGTGGTTCATCGACCATCGCAAGGACCTGGCCGGCCAGATTTCGTATCTGGTGCGGCGGGGTGGGGCGGGGGCGTACCTGCTCGCCATTCCCTCGCGGGACCGACTCGAGCGGGTGCTGCGCTACGTACTGGACGAATCAGAGTTTCTCTCGACTTACGGGGTGCGTTCCCTTTCCCGCGCGTATCGGAACAAGGAGTTCACCCTGCATCTCGACGGCGAGGCGTGGACCGCGACGTATGCCCCCGGCGAGTCGGACACCGGTCTGTTTGGCGGCAATTCGAACTGGCGCGGTCCCGTGTGGTTTCCGGCGAATTACCTGCTGATCGAGGCACTCGAGCGGTACCACCACTTTTACGGGGACAGTTTTACGATCGAATTTCCGACCGGGAGTGGGCGCCGGGTGACGTTGGATGCGGTGGCCCGGGAACTCTCACGGCGACTGGTTCGGCTGTTCCTGCCGAACGAAAGCGGCCGCCGGCCGGCGCTCGGAATGGAGCCGCGCTTTGTCAGCGATCCGCACTGGCGCGACCTGCTCTGGTTCCACGAGTATTTTCATGGGGAGACCGGCCAGGGATTGGGCGCGAGCCACCAGACCGGCTGGACGGCGTTGGTGACCCGGTTGGTCGAGAATCTCACTAAATAGCGCATCCGACGAATGGATGCGGCAGGTTCCCGGAAAATCTGCAAAAAAAGCGGCCGCCGCTTCGCACCCTCGGACGAGGGCAGGGGTCGTCACGCGCGTGATACCCCGCCCCAATCACCCCATTGTCAGCCTGTTCTTTCTGGTCCTGGTCGGATTCAGCGTTGCCACCGTCTCGATGGCCTACGGCACGGAGACCGACCGGAGCGCGACGCTCGAAGCAATTCACGCGCTGGAGAATCCACGGAATGTGACGCGCCCCGGCCCCTGCGGTGAACTGGGGGCGTATCAGTTCCGCGAAGCGACCTGGAGAACCTACACCGGCCGGCCCTTTGCCGACGCCTTGAATCGCGGGATATCCGACGCCGTGGCGGTGAGGCATTATGAGTGGCTGAAGCTGCGGCTGGAGCAGGCGCACCTGCCCGCCACCACCTACAACATCGCGCTGGCGTGGAACGGCGGAATTCGGGCCGCGATTACCGGCCGTGCCTCGCGCTCGGCCCGTGATTACGCCGAACGCGCGGCCAACCTCGCCGCCGTGCTGGAACGGACCTCGACCGTGGCGGACGTCCGGTAAGCCGCGACGGAGGCGCCCGGCGGCAGCACTTGAACCATCGGTTCGCGCGGCACGCCGGAGTGGCCGCCACTCCACCGCGGCCTTGCTGTCCCTCGCGGCACGGGCAAGCTGGGGCGCCGGATGAAGTCCGGCCTGCCGATTTTCTACCGGCACGTTTTACCCGCCGCGGCGTGCTTCGGTCTCGCGCTCGTGCTGTCGCGGACGGCGCTGGTTCGGCGAATCGAGGATGTGACGCGGGATGAACGCACGAAGCTGCGGCTGGAGGGAACTGTCGCATCCGACGACATCGCTTTGATCGGGATCGACGAAACCAGCCTGCGTGAAATCGGACGATGGCCGTTCAACCGGGAGGTGCATGGCGAACTCCTCCAACTCGCATCCCGTGTGCGTCCGGGCGTGATCGCCTGGGATATCATGTTTCTCGAGGCGAGTCCGGCGGACGACTACTTTGCCAAGGCGATTTCGCTCAACCGCTCGGTGGTCCTGGGGGCCACAAGCACCGACGACCCGGATGAAGGCACGACTCCAGCAGCGGCGATCGCCGCAGGGAATGCGCCGGAAGCGCTCACGCAGGTTGAGGGCGATCCCGCTCGCATACCAGGCGGACCGGCGATGCTCCTCCCAGTCGGATCGCTTGGAAAGGTCGCGCCGGTCGGCTTCGTGGATGCGCCGCCCGATCCGGACGGTGTATTGCGCCACGTGCCGCTTCTGGTCCGGATTGGGAATGCCGTGTATCCGTCGCTCTCGCTGCGCACGCTGATGGAATACTGGGGGGCGACGGCTCGCGACGTGACCGTCAGACTCGGCGACGCGGTGGTGATCAACGCGCCGCTCGCGCGTCGCCGGATACCCATCGACGCGACCGGAGCCTACACCGTCAACTACCGCCACGACCGGCAGGGCTTCGTCGAATATGGCTACAGTTCGACGCTGGTGGAGCTCGCGGACCGTCTGGTGGAGAAGAAGCCGACGGCGATTCCGGCGCTGACGGGGCGGATTCTGCTGGTAGGGCAGGTGGCCGACGGCCTGTCGGATTTCGGCCCGACGCCGTTCTCGCCGCACACGCCGCTCGTGCTGGTGCATGCGAACGTCATCGAGAACATCCTCCGGCAGGACTACGTGAAGCCGGTGTCGCCGCTGCTGGTGTGGGGCGCGGTGCTGCTCGTGGGCATCGTGGGGACGGCGCGTTTCTCGGACCGCCGGCCGGTCGAACAGGCGGCATTCGCGATCGGAGTACCGGTCTGCTATCTACTCGCCGCGGTATTCGCCTGGATCAACGGCAGTTTTCTCCTTCCGGTCGTCGCGCCGCTGCTCGGCTTCATCTTGCTCCAGATGGTCGTGATCGGCCGGCGGATGCTCGAGGAGCGGCGCGCGAAGGAGCAGATCCGCGGGATGTTCGGTACGTACGTTTCCCCGGAGCTGGTGAGCCGGCTGGTCGAGGCGGGCGAGCCGCCGCGACTGGGCGGACATGTGGCGGAAATCACCGCGTATTTCAGCGATATCCAGGAGTTCTCGACGTTTTCAGAAGTACTCCCGCCGGAGAGTCTCGTGGAGTTGATGAATGAATACCTCACCGCCTGCACCGATTTGGTGCAGGGGGAGGGCGGTACCCTCGACAAATACATTGGCGATGCCGTGGTCGCCATGTTCGGCGCGCCGGTCGCCCTGTCGGATCACGCCGTTCGCGCGTGCATGACGGTTGTCCGCGTGCAGGAGGCGATTGAAAATCTGCGACAGAAATGGCGGCGGGACGGCAAGTGGCCGGACGTGGTCTGTGCGCTGCGCTCGCGCATCGGATTGAATACCGGACCCTGCGTGATCGGAAACATGGGCAGCCGGACCCGGTTCGACTACACGATGATGGGGGACAATGTGAACCTCGCGGCACGGATGGAATCGGGCGCGAAAAGTTGGGGCACGTACGCGATGTGCACCGACGCGACCCGGCAGGCCTGCGAAACGCACGGCGGGTCGCGCGTTGTGTTTCGGCCCCTCGGTCGGATCCAGGTCAAGGGACGTTCCGCCGCCGTGCCGATCCATGAAATTGCGGGAATGGCGGATTCATATCCCAACTTCGGGCACGAATGCATCGCCGTCTTCACCGAGGGACTGCAGCGTTTCTTTCAGCGGGATTGGGACGGCGCATTGGAGCGGTTTCGACGGAGCGCAACGCTTGAACTTCTGCAACCCGGCCGCGCTCCAGGCGTGAAATCCAATCCTTCGTTGGTTTATATAGAGCTGACCAGCCAACTGCAGCTCCATCCTCCCGCGGTCGATTGGGACGGAACGATCGTGATGAAGGAGAAGTGACTAACGTCTCAGGGGCTGGTGTTTGCGATTGAATCCGCGGATCGGATCGGCACAATCGTTCCGTTCCGCGTCCCCACCAGCCGGCGAATATCGCCGTTCCGGAACCCTACCTCATCCACCATGAGCATGTATAATCGCGTATCGAGCCTCGTACTCGCACTGATCGGACTGGCAGCGCTCGCCGTGTCGGCCTCCGCTCAAGATTCCGCCAAGATTCTAAAGATCGTCGGCACCGGCAATGCGACGGTGGTCATCAATGGCCAGCCGCAGGACGCGCGCGTGGCGATGGAAGTCCCTGCCAGCGCCCAGATCAACACGACCACGCAGGAGGTCTATCTCGAGGTGATTCCCGGGGTGGTGGCGACGATCAAGCCGAATGCCCAGGTGGTGGTGGAAACGCTGTCGGGTAACAGTCCGACTTTGGATCTTCGCCAAGGGACGCTTGTGTCGCAGATCGATCACAAACGAATCGCCGGGAAACATTATGGAGTGCGTACCGCGAAGGGCGTGGCGGCGGCGCGCGGCACCGTCTATTCCGTGACCGTCGCGGGCGTCGAATACACGGTCGTCACCGGTGCCGGAAGCGTGCAAGTCACGCCGGTCGGCGGCGGCACGCCGGTGACGATCAGTGCGGGTGGAATTTCGATTTCCAATTTAAATGGTGGCGCACTGACAAATGCTGCGGCGATCACTGATCCGCAGATGCTGCAAACGGTCAACCAAGCCGCGGCGGTGGCGGTCGCGGCGGTCGCCGTCGTCGCGTCCGATCCCACCAGCTTTGGCTCGGCCGCCTCCTCAACTGCGGCCGGCGAATTGGCACAAACGGTCTCGACCGTCGTAACGCAGATCCCGCAGGCCACCCAGCTCGCCGCACAAACGGCGGCGGCGGCGGCACCGACGGAGGCGGCCGCGGTCGTGTCGGCCGCGGTGACCGCAGCCGCCACTTCGGGTCAGAACGTCGCGGAGGTCGCGCAGACAGTCACGAATGCGGCTGCCAACGGAGCTGCGACGGCGAACCCGCAGGCGGCTGCGCAAATTGCGCAGGACGTCGCCCAAGCCGCCGTACAGGCGGCGGTGCAATCAGCGCCCGGTCAGGTCAACGCGGTCGCGCAGGCGGCAGCGCAAGGTGCGGCGCAAGGCGCCACCCAAGCGGCGACATCAGCCGGCCAGTCAGCGGCGACGGTTGCGCAGTCAGTGGCGCAAGCAGCGGCACAGGGCGCGGCGACCGCCGCTCCGGAGGCGGCTTCTTCGGCGGCCCAAGGCGCCGCGCAAGGAGCAGCCCAAGGCGCCGCCACCGCTTCACCATCGGATGCTTCGGCGGCGGCGAACGCCGCGGCGCAGGGCGCGGTCACGGGCGCGATCCAGGGAGCGTCGAGTACGGGCGCCTCCACGAACTCACAGCAGGTCATCGATGCTGCGACGCAGGGCGCAACCCAGGGAGCGGCCAATGCTGGCGCCGATGTCAATGTTACGCCGCCGGCCGCACCGGTTACGCCAGCGCCGACCTCGCCTCCTGAAACGACGCCCGCGAAGGAACTCGATCCGACCCAAAATGTAAGCAACTCAGGGTCGCAGTAACAGAACGGCGAAAATCAATAGGTTCCACAGCGCCGGCGTTCACCGGCGCTTTTTTTATGATGACGCGGTTTAATTCTTGCTTCCGAAGGTCGATTGCACCATCCCCTATCCCACTGATTTTAAGCCTATCCCATGAAAATTCGTTCCCTTCTTCTGACCTTGGTCGTCGCATTCATGACTACCTTTGCGGTGGCGGCAGATCAGGCTGCTACGACGCTTCCCGAGGATCTCGCCGCCCAGGTTCGTCAGGCGGCCCAGTCCGGCGACACGAGAGCCATCGCACAGGCCGTGGCCGACAATCCGACCTTGGCGACCCAGATCGCAAGTGTTGCTGCGGCGGCGAATCCGCAGGCTGCGGTGACGATCGCGGCCGCAGTTGCAGCCGTGGTGCCGGCGCAGGCGGCCCAGGTTGCCGCGGCCGTGACGGTTGTGGCCCCGAGCCAGGCCGCCGTCGTTGCTGCTGCTGTCGCGACCGTCGTTCCGACGCAGGCCGCGCAGGTCGCTGCTTCAGTCGCCGCGGCGGCACCCCAGCAAGCGGGGGCCGTGACGGCTGCCGTTTCAGCGGCCGCGCCGACGGCCTCAAGTGACATCGTGACGCAAGTTGCCGCCGCAACCAACACGTCGACGGACACGGTGCAAGCGCAGGCGAGCGCGAATGCCAGCCTCGGCCAGGCAGCCGCCCAGACGGGCGCGGCCATCGCATCGAATGTGATCGCAGTCGTTTCTATGATCTCGGTGAATCCGAACATCCCGCAGGTCAACAACAACCTGCCACAGGATCAGACGCCGCCGAACCCGGTTGATCCGACGTTGAACCCGAGCCCGGCGGTTTGATTTAGCCGAGCCGCAATTCCACTTCCGAACGCCGGGCGATTCGCCCGGCGTTTTTTTGTGCCGATTGGGCGGACCGGTCCGGACAGCCGAGTGGCGCGGATTGGTGCAGAAGTCTGTCGCGATGGGCAGCGGCCCTGCGGGGCCCCGAGCCACCGGCATCCATGGCGATAAGAGCGGCGGCTCGGCACGGACGCTTCGCGTTACCTCTTAAACCAACAACCAGGCTTCCCGCGTCGCTCACTCGAGAAACGACGCTTGTTTCGGCAGCGAGGCACCCTTGGCGGCCGCTTTTTCGTCTGCCGTGGCGTTCAGGTGCCTTGGGGGTTTCGAGGCTTTCGTTGCGACTGCCATCTCACGGTCGGCAACGATCCGATCGCAGATTTGGTGAAGGTGCAGTCGAAGCCATTGGGCAGTGCTGGATCCAGGACGATAGTCGGCAGGACCGTACGCATCGATCCGGTCGGATTGCAGCAGGCGGTCGTTTTGGGCGAACTCCTCGGGTTTCTCGGGATTGTAGACGGCGTAAGCCCGACCACCGCTTTTCTTCACGACGGCGAAGCTGGGAACGTCACTCGGTCCGTCCGCGATGTAGATCATGTTCTGGATCGGGATCCGCCGATCCTCGGCGGCCATCTTCGAGTTCACGTCGATGGCGGAATTCTTATTCGTACCCTTGTTGATCTCGAAGATCGCCCGGGTCTTGGTCGTGTTGTCGATCACCATGCCGATCTGCGCAATCTCGGCGGTCGCTTCCAGCGGCAGTTCCTTCTGGCTCAGGAACCCGGGCTGAAGCGGGTTTTCGACGAACTCGCAGGCCCAGATGCCATCGACGTGCTTGGCGATCGAGCTGCCGCGAATCATCGGCGCGAGTCCGGTGCTCACGATGTAATGTTCGACGGAAATCTCATGCTTGAGATATTCCGGTCGTTCGCGCGCGAATTCCTTCGATTGCTCGAAGAACTCGGGCAGACCGGGGTAGAATTTGATGTCGGCGCCGCAGTCGAACAGGATCTTGTTGTTCAGCCCCTGAAGCGGCCCAGCCAGCACGTACGTGAGCAGGTGATTGAGGTAGGCGATCTCGGGTGCGAGGTGGTAGCCGCGGCGTTTGTAATGTTCGGCCAGCTTGTTCGTTTCCTCCCAAAACGTCGCCTCATCAATGTTGTAGCGCCGGAAAAGCGGCGCCTGCATGTATTCCGGGATTAAGGTCTTGTCGAAGTCCCAGATGCACGCGATGGTGTTTTGAGTGAAGAGTGTCGTGGCCATTGCTGAACACTAGCGCGAGGCGGTTTGCCTCGCGCATGGATTGTCGCACAACAAAAGCCGCCCGTCGCGGCCCGCGCAATTCGCAAATCGCCACCGTGCCAGCGCCGAAATCATGGACGAACTTCCGGACATCGCTCCTTTTCAACGCCGCCTTGACGAACTCGGGGCGCAGATGGCGGAGCCTGCCTTTTACGCGAACCCCCGGCGCGCCGCCGATGTTACTCGGGAGCACCAGAAGCTCAGCCAACTCGTGGCCGACTATGCGGCCCACCAGCGGCTCGAACAGGAGGTTCGGGAGGCGCTTGCGCTCGGACGCGATCCGGCGGCCGACGCGGATCTGCGGGAACTCGCCGCGGCGGAACTGCCCGAACTCGAGCAGCGCCGCGCGGAACTGCACCGTGTCATCCTCCTGGCCATGATTCCACCCGATCCGACCGACTCGCGGAACACGGTGATGGAAATCCGTGCGGGGACCGGCGGCGACGAGGCCAGCCTGTTCGCGGCGGAACTGTACCGGATGTATTCGAAATACGCGGACGGCCGTGGCTGGAAGATCCAGCCGATGAGCAGCAGCTTGTCCGAACGCGGCGGCTTCAAGGAGGTGATCTTCCTCATCACGGGCTCCGACGTGTACAAGCAGCTCAAGTTCGAGAGTGGCGTGCAGCGCGTGCAGCGCGTGCCGGTTACCGAGGCCAATGGCCGGATCCACACCTCCACCGTCACGGTCGCGGTGCTGCCGGAAGCGGAGGAGGTGGATGTTCAAATCGACCCGCAGGACCTGGAAATCACCGTCAGCCGGGCGAGCGGACCGGGCGGGCAGGGGGTGAACACGACGGATTCGGCCGTGCAGATCCTCCACAAACCGACGGGGCTCATCGTCGCCTGCGCCGACGAGCGTTCGCAGTTGAAGAACAAGGCCAAGGCGCTGACCGTCCTGCGCTCACGCCTCCTGAAACGCCGGGAGGAGGAGGAGCGCGCCCGGTACGCCGCGACGCGCCGAAGCCAGATTGGATCCGGCGACCGGAGCGAACGGATTCGAACCTACAATTTCCCCCAAAACCGGGTCACCGACCATCGGATCGGTCTGACGCTGTACAGTCTTCCCCAGGTGATCGAAGGCCAGATCGAGCCGTTGATCACGGCGCTGCAAAAGGCAGACTATGACGAGAAGCTCGCGGCCTTGACGGGGCAGACCTTCGTGCCAGCGCGGGCGGCGGATGTTGACGATTGAGATGCTGACCGTCCTCGAGATCATCAAGCGCACAACGGAGTTTTTCTCCGCGAAGGGAGTGGAGTCGGCTCGGCTGAACGCGGAATTGCTGATCGGACACGCCCTGGGGCTAAAGCGAATGCAGCTGTACCTGCAGTTCGAACGGCCTTTGACGGAGGTGGAATTGGAGCGGATTCGCCCCTTGGTCCGGCGGCGCGGCCAACGGGAGCCACTGCAGTATATCATCGGCGAAACTGAGTTTTGTGGACTGAAGTTGAAGGTCGACCGACGGGCGTTGATTCCCCGCCCGGAGACGGAACTCCTGGTCGAATCCATAGTCACGGCCTGCGCTACGCCGCCCGCACGGATCCTGGATCTCGGTACCGGGACAGGCGCCATCGCGCTGGCGCTGGCGCGCGCATTTCCGGAAGCGGCGGTGACCGCGATCGAGTGGAGCGACGAGGCGCTGGCGCTGGCACGTGAAAACACCCTGGCAACGGGGCTGGAGGCGAAGGTGGAGTTGCTGAAATCGCGCTGGTTTGATGCCGTGCCACCGGAGCGACGGTACGAACTCATCGTGGCCAATCCGCCGTACCTTACGCCCGACGAGACGGCCAAGGCGGCGCCGGAGGTGAGGCAGTACGAGCCGACGGTCGCCCTGACCGGCGCGAACGGCGGAATCGGCGACCTGCAGGAAATCATCGCGCAAGCACCCGCTCATTTGACTCCCGGGGGGCTGCTCGCCCTCGAAACCGGGATCGCGCAACACCATGCCCTCCAGGAGATGAGCCAGGCGGTGGGGTTTGCGCGCACTGAGTCGCGCCAGGATTTGACGGGACGCGATCGTTACGTGCTGGCCTGGGTTTAGCCGAGTTGCGTGCCGCCGCTGCGGCACTGGCTGCCGACGGAACGGGGCGGCGGGTTGGAGAGATCGAAAAAAAGCGCCGCTGGCCAGCGGCGCATGAGGGGGGCGCGGGCCCAGGCCGCGCGGTTCGCCTGTCACCGTCCCCGTGCTGAAACCGCGACGGTGAGCGGCGGATGGTTGCTCACCCACAGCTTGCGATTCTGTCCGAGTGCGATCGCGTCGCCCACGATCCGGATGGCTTCGCGGAGGTGGACGTCTGCCTTCAGGTAAGTGTCGCTGTCGTCCAACTCGTCGTCCGCGGTGGGATCCTCGTCGTCTGATTTCGGTGCCTTGATTTTCGGCGGCGGCGGAGTCCCGAGGTAGAACGGCTTGAAGGTGAAATCCGATTTCGCGATCTCGTTGCGTTCCTGCTTCATCTCCTTCCGGAACGCCTCATCCTGCGCCTTTTGCTTTTCGCGTTCGGCGAGGTTTACGGAAATGAGTTTCTGCTGTTCGCGCACCTTGAACCAATCGACGTTCTTTCGGAGGTAGGCGAACTCCTCGAGTTTCTTCTGCCGCTCGAGGCTCGCTTCGCGAAGCGGTTGGACGACGTTCGCCGCGAGCGGGTGACCGTCGAACATGCTGCTCGGGATTTGATCCCACACGAGTGCATGCGGGAGATCGGCCTCGCCGATCCCCGGAATGTAGTCGTCGATCGAAGGCAGGACGATGTCCGGAATGACACCCTTGAGTTGGGTCGACGTCCCGCTCGGCAGATAGTATTTCTGAATCGTGAACTTCACCGCCCCGGCGGGTTCCGAGGCATGGGCGAGCAGCGGGTTGATCTGCTTCAGCTCCACCACCTGCTGGACGGTCCCCTTGCCGTGGGTCGAGCTGTCCCCGACGATCACCGCTCGTCCGTAGTTCTGCAGTGCGCCGGTGACGATTTCAGAGGCGGAAGCGCTGAACCGGTCCACCAGTACGGCCATCGGACCGGCGTAGGCAACCGAGGGATTGTCATCATTGTCCACCTGGATTTCACCGTTGTAGTTCTTCACTTGGACGACCGGACCGCGCGGGATGAAGAGCCCGGCCAGATCGATCGCCTCGGTCAGGTAACCACCACCATTGTGCCGAAGGTCGAGCACGAGTCCGCGGATCTTCTGCTGCTTGAGATCATCGAGCAACCGCGCGACGTCGTGCGACGCCGAGATTCGCTCACCGTCGGTGTCGCCATCGTCGGCCGGACCGTAGAAGGCGGGCAGCGTGATGACGCCAATCGGTTCGGTGGCGCCCTTTCCGTCCGGAAGCTGAAACACGGCCGCCCGGGCCCGCTGCGCGTTGAGTTTCACCACATCCCGGGTGATGACGATGTCGCGACGGACGGATGAATCGGGAGAATCGGCCGGCTGCACGATGAGATGCACCTTGGTTCCCTTGTGTCCGCGGATCATGTCGACGATTTTCCGGAGCTTCATGCCGATGACCTCGACGGGCTCCTGGCCGGGTTGCGCGACGGCGATGATCTTGTCGTTTGGCTTGAGCTGGTGGCCGAGATCGGCGGGACCGCCGGGAACGATTTCCTTGACCACGCAGTTGTCGTCCTCGAGCCCAAGCAAGGCACCGATGCCGACGAGTTGAAGCTTCATTTGGATCGCGAAATCCTGATACGTCTCGGCGGAGAAGTAATCCGTGTGCGGATCGTAAAGGCGGGCGATGGCGCCAAGGTACAATTCGGAGAGGTCGTTCTGATCGATTTCCGCCATGTTCTTGAGCATGCGCTCATACCGCTTCCGGATCGTTTCCTTGGCCTTTTCCAGCGGGGATTGGGGCGGCGTCGTTGCCGCCACTGCGGCCGGCTTTGCGGCCGAAACGGAAGTCGATGGGGACGCGGCCGCCGATGCGGTGGGCGCCGTTTCGAGCTGTTTGGTCGCCGACGGCTTGGGCGCGGGAATGGTGCCGGTCGTCGGAGCCGTCGCGCTCTTCGCCTTGTCGTCCTTCGCGCTGAGCATCTCGGCGATCAGTTCGTATTTCAGGCGCTTGCGCCAGAGGTCGTCGGCCGAGGAGAGATCGGACGGCCACTCGGATTTCGTCCGGTCGATGCGATAGGTTTCGTTCGTGCTCAGATCGATGTTCTTCTTGAGCTCGTCGAAGATCCAGTTGACGCGCGCGCGAACGCGCGACTCGTACGTGTAGAAAATGTCGTACGCCGGATCGATGTTTCCCAGGAAACGGACATTCTGGTACACGTTCTTCGCGTACTCATTCACGAACTTGGTCTTGTCCGAGTTGAGAAAAAACAGGTGCTGACCGTCCAGGTCGCTCATGTAATCGGGGATCACCTCCGAATAGTCGGTGCCAACCGCGTCGCGATTGTAGTGCGCCTGCTCGAGGAGCTGGACGACCGTGATCGCCTCCTGCGACACGGATGGCGGGGTGGTAAATTTCTGATCGGTCGCCGCCGACCCCTTCGCGCCGACTAGGGCGAGCGAGCCGAGCAAAACCAACGAGCGGAGGAGGCGAGGTGGGCGGATCATCATGGGCAGGTTAGATGGGATGTCCTTCGAAATGTTCAGAAGCATCGTGGGATTTCAAGCCGCGCGGCCGAATGACCGCGTTCCGGCGAAAAGGGGGGTGTGACCATGCCGGCGTTCAGCGACGGCTGAGCTGATCCCTGGCCTCATCGAGTACCCGCTTCTCCTCCGGCGTGAGGGCGCCAAAGCCCTGGCTGTTGATCTTGTCCAGAATGCGGTCCACCTCGGCGCGAATATCCTCCGGCGCGGCGGTCGGGTTCGACACCTCCGCCGCCGGTGGGGACGCCTTGCGGGCGCGGTTGATCCAGCGCGGCAGCTGGAGGTCCGCGGCCGACGCGCCCCGTTGCAGCCAGCGCGCGTCGTGGACGAAATGGTAGTAGAGGAACCCGGTTAGCATGCCGCCAAGATGGGCCGAGCTGGCGATGGTGGCGTGACCGGGCAGGGCGGCTCCGGGAATCTCCCAGATCATGAGCGCGGTGAGGTCGAAGGCCACGAGGACGGCGGCGATGTGCTTGGGCTTCAGGGTGACCGGGAAAAGAAACAGCAGGAGGAAATTCAACTCCTGGTTCGGGAAGAAGCAGGCGAAGACAATCGCCAACGCATCGACGGCGGCAGTCGCGCCCATCAACTCCTGCCGGCCGCCGAAGTGCCAGTGCACGGCGGTCCACGCCAAACCACCGAAGATCGTGGCGGCCGCGTACAGGCCCAGAAAACGCCGGGCGCCGAGCATGGGAAGCAACTCCCGGCCAAGCAGGTAGAGGGCGAACAGGTTCAGCGCGACGTGGATCAGAAAGTTTGGACTATGAAGAAAGCTGTACGTGAACAGGGTCCAGACCCAGCCCGCCCGGAGCGCGGGAATGCTGAGGGTCAAAGCCCGCAACGAGTCTTCGCTTCCCCGCAGCCAGGGCGATCCGATCAAAAGTTGGACGACGAAACCGGCGAGAATCGCTGAAATGAGCCAGATGAGAACGGACGTGCGCTCTCGCTGGTAGTCTCCGCGCAGGTAAGGCCGGTCCGAAAGCATCGGGACCACCGTAGTACCGGGGACGGCAAATACAAGCCGGTCGGCGAAATGAAGCGCGATGAATCAGGAAAGCGGCAGCTACGTAGGACGCCGCGCGAAAGCGAACGGGCCGGAATCCACAACCCGCTGGGGCCCAGACGCCGCCCGCCGGGCGCTTCGCTCCGGTAGTTCGCCGCGGAGCGCCGTCGCGGGGGCGGTTGACCGCTTGACACTACGACGGGTTGTTCGCTTTGTTCGCCGGCGATCTATGGCCAACAAAGCTGACAAGTGGGCACAGAACGTGGCAGGCAAGTTCTACGTCGATCAGCAATGCATCGACTGCGATTTGTGCCGCGAGACCGCGCCTTCGTTCTTCGCACGCCACGACGAAGGCGGCTACTCCTTCGTCCAGAAACAGCCCACGACCGAGGAGGAAGTCGCGCAGTGCATGGAGGCCTTGGAAGGATGCCCGGTCGAGGCCATCGGCAACGACGGCGACGAATAAACAACCCCGGCAGCCGCCTCTTCCGAAACCCCGGTGCACCGCCGGGGTTTTTCCAGTCGCATGCGGTCTTGTTAACCGCCGGACCATTGATTGGAAACATAGTCTCGGGGCGATTCCGCCGGAGTGCATGCAGTCTGCCGCCCGCATGAGATTGCGCATTTGCGTGGTCGCCGGGTTGGGCTGGGCGCTTTCCGGCCCGCTCAACGCGCAGACCGCGGTTCAGCTGCCGGCGATCACGGTGTATTCACCGCGGGTCGCCAACCAGGATCCGGTGGCGGGATATGTCATGCCAGTTTCCGCGCTCCGGTACGAGCCACGGGTCGATCTCCAAACCCGGAGTCTGGCGGAAGGCCAGGCCGACGTGACGATCCGCGGCGGAATATTCGAAAATACGGGCTTTCGAATTGGCGCTGTCACGGTTACCGACCCGCAAACCGGGCACTACCTTGCCGAGCTGCCGATCGCCCCGCCGATGCTCGGTGCGCCCGAGGTTCTCACCGGAGCTGATCTCGCGGCGGCGGTAACGAATGCGACGGTTGGGGCGATCAGCTATGGTTGGCGGCGGATTCGGAATGGCGGTGACGCCCAGGGCGGTGGGGGCCCGCACGGACTCTGGCAGGGAGAGTTGTATCAGGCGGCCAGTGCGCCTGTGCCCCGGCTGGGCGCCACCGTCGGCGTCGACGTCGACGTGGCTCATTCCGAGTCCAATGGGCCGATTGCCTTGGCGGACCACCGGTTCGATCGTTTCAACGCTCGGTTGCAGGTCACGCGGGGTAATGCCCAGACGGATTTTTTCGCCGGATACCAGGCAAAGTTTTTCGGGTGGCCGAACCTCTACACCCCTTTCAATTCCGCCGAGTCCGACAGCCTCCAGACGATGCTCGTCGCCGCGAATCATCGGGTGGATTTGGGCGACGGTAATTTCGTCGAGGCGGGCGTGTACGAGCGGCGCAACAAGGACGATTACTCGTTCAATCGATTTGCCCCGCTCGGTCCGGCGCATCCGTACCAGCACACGACCTGGCAGAATGGGGCAGCGGCCGCTCTCCGGCAGGAAGTCGGTTTGTTCACCTTGACTGTTCGTGGCGAGGTCCTCGGCGATTTTCTGAAATCCACCTCTCTGACGGCGGGTCGTTACCATTCGCGTACGCTGACCAAGCTGGCGGTCATCCCCGAACGCGACTGGACGGCGCCGAGTGGCACCCGGACCATCCTGAAGCTTGGTGCAACGTATGACGGCTCCAACCGCGATGGTGCCGCCGTGTCGCCCGTGGCGTCGCTGGAGCGGCAATTTTCCTCGGCGCTCATACGGCGGATTTACGCGAGCTACGCGCAGACGACGCAGGAGCCGACCTATACCGCGTTGAATTCAAGCGCGACGAGCGGACTCTTTCGCGGAAACCCGAACCTCGGGCGGGAGACGAGTCGGAACCTCGAGATCGGAGGCGAAGGCGCGCTGGCCCGATGGGCGGTGGAAGGAGCGGCCTTTGTGCGACGGGATGACTCGCTGGTCGACTGGACTTTTCAGCGCGGCGTGATCGCCCGGACGGCAAATGCCGTGGATGTCGACACGGCGGGGGTCGAACTGGTGGCGCGGCGGAGCTGGTCGGCCGTCGATGTCACGCTCGGGTACACGATCCTGGCGAAGCACCCCGATTATCGCGGGGCGCGGGTCGACGCCAGTTTCTACGCCCTCAACTATGCTCGGCAGCGGTTGACCGCCGCGGCGACCGTTCGGCTTGGGCACGGACTGGAGCTGCGGATTGACAACGACGCCCGGATTCAGGCGCCAAATTTGCTACGGATGTCAGGCGGAAACCGGGCGTGGCTCACCAGCGTGGGACTGGGATTCAGGCCCGCAGCCTGGCCGCGGGTGGAACTGACGGCGCAGATCGATAACCTTTGGAACAGTCCGTTCGAGGAGATTCCCGCCGTGCCGCCGGCGCCGCGCGAGTGGTCGATGGGGGCGAGTTATGTCTGGTGACAGCCGGGCGGACGAACGAGGATTTGACTTCGGCGGCCGCGCGCACGCACTGCGTGGCAACCCATGGCGCCAAATCCGTTCCTCGTTCCCGATTTCCACGTCCGCTGGTCCCAACTGACGCCGGAACTGGTCGCGCCGGCGATCGAGTCGGCGCTCTCGGACGCCCGGGCGGCGATCGAGTCGGTGGCCGCGCAGGATTTAGGGCACCTCACGTTCGAAAACACGTTCCTGGCGCTCGAGCATGCGACCGAAGGCCTGAACGTTGCGTGGGGGAAGGTCGCGCATCTGCAATCGGTCGCCGATGCGCCGGCGCTGCGCGAGGCCTACAACGCGATGCTGCCAAAGATGGCGGCGTTTCAGGCCGGGATTCCCCTGCACGCGGAACTGTGGCGGCGCCTCAAAACCTTTGCCGGGTCGGCAGCGGCCGCCCAGTTGGGAGGAATCCGGCGCCGGTTTCTGGACGAGACGGTGAAGGAGTTTCGCCAGGCGGGGGCGGATCTGCCGGAGGAAAAACGCCGGCGGCTGGAGACACTCCAGGGTGAACTCGCCCAGTTGACGCAGAAATATTCGGAGAACGTCCTCGATGCCACGAACGCGTGGCAGCTGGTGATTGACGACGAGGCCGGGCTGGCCGGCCTGCCGGACCACGCGAAGGCCGCGGCCCGGCGCAGCGCGGAAGCGAAGGGTCGTCAGGGATGGCGGTTCACGCTGCACGCGCCGTCGCTGGAGCCGTTCATGACGTATCTCGAAGATGAGGCATTGCGGCAGGAAATGTGGACCGCGGCCGCGGCAGTCGGCGCCCAGGCGCCGCACGACAATACCGGTTTGATTGCGCGAATCCTGGCGCTACGGGCGGAGAAGGCGGGACTGCTGGGCTATGCGAATTTCGCGGATCTGGTGCTCGAGCGACGGATGGCCAAATCCGGGGCGCAAGCCTTCGCGTTCATCACCGATCTGGAGCGGCGGGCGGCTCCTGCGTTCGCCCGGGAGACGCGTGAGCTCGAGGACTTCAAGGCCCGTCAGACCGGGCGGCCGTCGGCCCGGCTCGCCCCCTGGGAAATCGCCTTCTGGTCGGAACGCCTCCGGCGCGACCGGTACGACTTCGACGAGGAACTCCTGCGCCCTTATTTTCCGATGGACCGCGTCGTCGCGGGACTTTTCGAACTCGTGGCGCGGATCTTCGGGGTCCAGGTCGTCGCGCGCGGAGCAGGCGAAGTCGACACCTGGCACGCGGAGGTCTCGTTCTACGACGTGATCGACGCGCGCGGCCGGCACATCGGGTCGTTCTACGCCGACTGGCATCCGCGCGAGGCGAAACGCGGTGGTGCCTGGATGAATTATCTGATCACTGGCGGACCGCGAAGTGACGGCAGCCGGGAACCACACCTTGGCGTGATTGCCGGCAACATGACCCCGCCGGCCGAAGGCCGGCCGCCACTCCTGACGCATCGCGAAGTAGAGACCGTCTTTCACGAGTTTGGGCACCTGCTGCACCACCTGCTGGGCGAGGTGGAGATCAAGTCGTTGAACGGCGTGAATGTCGCGTGGGATTTTGTCGAACTCCCGTCGCAAATCATGGAAAACTGGTGCTGGGAACGCGAGAGTCTCGACCTGTTCGCACGGCATTTCGAAAGCGGCGCGCCAATTCCGGACGACATGTTTCAGAAGATGACGGCCGCCCGGAAATTCCGTTCGGCCACCGCCACGCTTCGACAGGTGGCGTTTGCGAAGATGGACCTGCTGTTGCACATGCGGACCGCCGAGTTTGCCTCGCTCGCGGATGTCGAACCGGCGATCCGGGCCGAGGTCGCCGCCTGCCTCGTGCCGACGGTTCCGCCGGCGCCGACGATCGTGAAGCGGTTTACGCACATCTTTGCCGATCCCGTCGGCTACGCGGCCGGCTACTATTCGTACAAATGGGCCGAGGTTCTCGATGCTGACGCGTTCACCCGGTTCAAACGCGAAGGTGTGTTCAATTCCGCGGTAGGAGCGGAGTTTGTCGAGAAGGTGCTCAGTCGGGGAAATTCCGCCGATCCCGCGGAACTGTACCGTAGCTTCATGGGTCGAGAGCCCGACCTGAACGCGCTACTTCAGCGTAGCGGGCTGACCTCGCCGGCATAGGCCGCGAATCAGCCCCGAGGGCCGGGTTCGGCGCGGGACGGAAAAGTTGTCGAACCCCATGAACGTCAGTCCACCTGTCCTCCCGCTGATGCAGGATCCGCGTTGAACGTCCGCGCATGTCCCGCCGCTGGATCATCGGTTTCGCTGCGTTCGGGGCCGTCGTGGTCGTGCTGGCCGCGACTCTGCCGTGGTGGTTCGGGTTGGCACTGCGCCCCGCGGTGACTCGCTTGGGGGTGACATTTTCCGCCTACCGACCGGTTGGGTATGCGCGCTTCGAGTTGACCAACGTCGCGTTCCGCCGCGGCGGGATCACGGTCACGGTCGACCGGATCGAAACGGATACGCCCCTGCGCTGGTGGTGGCGGCATGCCCGGGGACGAATTTCGGCGGTCGCGGCCGGGAACTGGAGCGTCACGGTGAACCAACCGTCCGGGCCGTCCAATCGGCAATCCGGCGGCTGGCTGTCGCTTCAGTCGACGCTGCAACGCGTCGCACGCTCGCTCGACACCTGGGTCCCGTCGCTTCTCACCGGCGCCGGCCAGGTCCATTGGCCAAGCGGAGGCCTGACGCTGAAAGCCGCATCGTGGCGCTCGGGGGTGCTGACGGTGGCGGCCCTGCGGTTTCGTGGCATTGAGGCCGACGGGACGGCGCGTTTCCTGCCCGACAAGCGGCTGGATATCCGGCTGAACGATTTGGGAAAAAACTCGGCAATCGCATTGACGAGCGTGGGGGCCGATGTGAGCGGGACAATTTCGGGCTGGCACCAGCACGCCACCATCCGCGCGAATTTCGCGTCGACCGGTTGGATTCCGCGGGAGGCTCGGATCGAGTGCGGACACCTGGATCTCCCAGGGAGCGAGGTGCGGGTCCCGGCTTATGCGAACATCGGAGGACGAATTCTCGTGGAGTGGCACAACGGCCGGTTTGTCGCGGACCTGAACGCCACGGGCACGCCAACGGCGGGAGCGAAGGTGCCACCGCTCGCCGTCGTGGTGCGGGCCCACGGGAACACGCGCAGCGTCACGGTGGAGGCACTGCACGCGAGCCTTCCGGGCGTCGTTGCCGACCTCAGCGCGCCCGTCACGGTTGAGGCCGGTGGCCGCTTCCGTCCACCGGCGGCGGAGTTCTCCGTTCACGCCGATCTCGCGAAGCTGCCGCTCGCCGGTGCAACGGGTCAGATCACCGTCGAGGCGCGACTCCTCTCGCCAGTGGATGCGCAGCCGGTCGTGGATTTTGACCTCGCCGGTCGCGACGTTTCCGCGGTTGGCGTGGCGGTGCGCGAAGCGGATGCGCAGGGCCGGGTCCGCTGGCCGGAGTTCCGGATCGATCGTGCGAGAATCCAGGACACAAGCGGTGACGTGCTGCAGGGCGGCGGCGCCTGGAATTTCGAGCGTCGCGAAATCTCGGCGGCGAAGGTGGCCGGGACAATTCACGCCGCTTCGGTTGCACGGTGGCTTCCGCCGAACCTGAAATTCCAGAAGCTCGAGATCGAGGCTCGCGCCGCCGGCCCGGTGGCCGAGGTTCGGCATTCGGGGCGTGTGGTGGTGACCGATGTCAGCGACGGAGGATGGCGCGCGAGCCGACTCTCGGCCAACTGGAAGGGGACGGGTCTGGCGCTGGCTTCGTTCACCGCAGCCGCCACGTCCGGCCCGGCAGAGCTCACGGCCGCTGGAGCCGGCGATCCCGGTGGAATCCGGTTATCCGAACTCACGTTCGCCCGGGGCGGCAAACCCTTGCTTCGGCTCGTGCAACCGGCGCAGATCGGCTGGCATCCCGGGGCCGTGCTGGTGGGCCTGAAGCTGGCCGGCCCGGAAGGCCGGCTCGATGCCAATGTGACCTGGGGTCCGGCCGGTCGAGCCCTCGTCGTGGTCCATCATTTCGATTCGGATTGGCTGGCGGCGTATGTCGCCCTGCGGGGACCGCGTTGGATCGTTGAATCCGCCGCCATTTCGGCGTCCTGGAATCATGGGCCGATGACCTATTCCGCGACCGCGGGGATCGAAATCGGGCTTGGGACCGGGCGAACGGGCAAGCTTACGTTTGCGGCACGCGGCGACCGTTCGGGATTGCGAATTGATGCACTGCGGGCGGTGGAGGACGGCAATCCGGTCGTGAATGTCACCGCGCGGGTGCCAATCACGGTTGCACCCGGAATGCGCGACGCCGTCGTCGTCGATCCCGCGGGCGCGGTCGCCCTCACGGCCCGGACGGTGCCGAACGCGGCCTTCTGGGAGCAACTGGCATCCCTGACCGGGCTGGAGCTGCGCAACCCCGCGGCGACGGCGAACGTGACCGGCGCTTGGAGCCAGCCACGCGGGACGATTATGTTTCATGCCGACCGCCTGGCCATGGATCCCCGTCGCTTTGCCCGGCCGGCGCCTGCCATCGAGAATATCGATGTCGCGGTCGGCGGGGATGCGAAAGGAATCCGGCTGGACCGTTTCACCTGCCGCATCGAAGGGCAGTTGGTAACGATTACCGGGCGTTTGCCGGTCGCGCGGGTCGCCTGGAACGAATTTGCCCGCGCGCCGCTCGATTTTCTTCGGAGCCACTCACAATTCGAGGCGAGCGTTCCAGACGCCAAGGTGGCGATGTTTTCGCGCTTTCTGCCGGCGGCGCTCGCGCCGGTGGGGCAACTGCAGGCCGATGTGCGTTACGACCGGGGCAAGCTTGGCGGGTATCTTCGCCTGCGGAATGCGGCCTCCCGGCCGCTCGGTCCTCTCGGGGTGTTGCAGCAGGTGAGCGCGGACGTCGAGTTCTCAGGAACGCGGATAAACCTGAGACGGGTGAATGCCACGGCCGGGGGCCAGCCAGTGACGGTCAGCGGATGGGTGGACTTGCCGGTCCGCGGTTGGATGGGCAGTTCGGCGATCGGACCCCGGTACCATCTGTCGCTTCGCGGCGAAAACCTGCCGTTTGTCCGCCAGGCGGGGTTGCTCGTGCGCGGCGACCTGGCCCTGGCCCTGGAGAGTCCGGCGCATGGGCCGCCGGAGATCAAAGGGAAGGTGACGCTCCGAGACAGCCTGTTCCTGACGGATGTCCGCTCGTTTCTGCCCCACGGTGGCGGCAGCAGTCCCACCCGTCGGCCCCCTTATTTTTCAGTTTCGACGGCGCCGTTGAATACCTGGGTGCTGGCGGTCGACGTTTCGGGCAGTCGGTTCATGCGCCTGAGGACCCCCGTGTTCGCCGGCGTGGCGTCGGCCCGGTTTCACCTGGGCGGAACCCTCGGCGAACCACGCGCCACCGGGGAGGCGACGATCGACGAGGGGAGCGTGCTGATGCCTTTCACCACGTTCACGGTCCAGCAGGGAGCCGTTCGTTTGACCGAGGAAGACCCCTACGAGCCCAGCATCTACCTGCGCGGCACGGGACAGCATTACGGGTACGACCTCACGCTCGAAATCAAAGGCAAAGCGTCCGCGCCGGACATCGCTTTCACTTCCAGTCCCGCGCTGGACTCCGAACAGGTGCTGCTGATGGTCATGACCGGCGCCGCTCCTAGCAACGAGATCGGCTCGTCCACGACGCACCGTGCGGTCCAGATCGGCGCCTTTTTCGGCCAGAGCCTCCTGGGCACGCTGACGGGGAGCAGCGCCAATCCGGACCGCCTCACGATCGAATCGGGGGACAAGATCTCGCTGCAAGGCAAGGAGACCTATCAGATCGAATACAAACTCAACGGTCGCTGGTCCCTGATCGGCGAATACGACGAGTTCGACGAGTACAATGCCGGGTTCAAATGGCGCGTCGCGCCCAAGCACCTCCGGCACGATGGGAAATAGCATGCCTGATCACGCCCCGCTCCGATTGACGTTCCTGGCGGTAGTGCTCGCCGTGGCGGCGCCGGCACTCGTTTGCGCGCGCCCCGCCATCAAGGTCACCGGCATGGGCTGGCTGCGAGACCGGGAGATGCGCATCTCGCTCCAACAACTGATTGGCGCCCGGAAAGCCGATCATTTTGACGCGAACGCCGTCGAGGATGGCGCGGTGATCCTGGATTCCGCCCTGATCGACGAGGGCTTCGAGCGGCCGACGATCGACCTCGAATTGAAACTGTCGGATGGGGCCATTCGTCGCGTGACTTTCGATCCGACGTTTGCCCATCCGATTCCGCGGCCGCTCGACGCGCGCGCCGTCACTTTTCACGTCCATCCTGGCATTCGCTGGCGCGTGGCCGAGGTGCGGATCGAGGGGCTCACGGCCGTGCCGGCAAAAAGCGGGGAGGCGTACTTCCGGACCGGCGGCATGCTGTTTGTGGTGTCGCGTACGAATGCGTATTCCCGATCCCAGCTGGATCGGTCGGCCGATGCCCTCTTGGACGAGCTCAAGCGACGAGGTTATGCCGAGGCGACCGTTCGTGCCTCTGTCGCGCACGTGAATCAGGCAACCGGTGCCGTCGCGCTGGTGGTGGTCGTGCACCAGGGGCCGCGCTGGGTCGTTCGGCAGGTTGCCTTCCGACCCGACAACGCAAAGTCGGTGAAACTCCCCAACCCGAAGCCCTGGCAGGGACAAAATTGGACCCCAAAACTAAACCAGGACATCCGCGAAGCGGTGCGGCTGGCCTACTATCAGGCTGGTTACCCGGATGTGAGTGTGCATCTGCAGGCGGAAGCCGAGCCCACGACGGCGGACCGGCGGGAGACGAGCCTGATTGTGTCCACTGTCTCCGGCCGGCGGGTGACCATGGGCCGCGTCCGGTTCGTCGGGAACACGCGCACGCGCACGTCGGTTCTCGAGCGCCGCATCAGCATCAAACCGGGCGCGCCCCTCAACCCGGTCGAGTTGGAACACGCGCGCTACCGCATCGCGCGGCTCGGGGTCTTTGACTCGGTCGACCTGCATTACGAACCGCCGCAGGGGAAAACGCGTGATCCGGTATTTGTGCTCAAGGAGGGACCGCCCTACGAAACGGATCTGCTGTTTGGATACGGCAGCTACGAGCAACTGCGCGGCGGAGTGGAATATCGGCAGATGAATGCGTTCGGCCTGGCGCATCAAAGCCGGCTGCAACTGGTCCAGTCCATGAAAAGCACGCGGGGCGAGTACACGTACACCGTTCCGGAGCTTTTCGGCGAAACGGTCGACGGCACCGCCAAGCTGTTCGGGCTCCAGCGCCAGGAAATTGCCTTCGAGCGCCAGGAGTACGGCGCAACGTTCAGTCTCGAACGGGCGATTCCTGCGATCCATGGCGAAGCGACGGCCGGCTACACGTTCCAAGCCTTGAGGAATCGTGACAATTCGCTCTCGGTGCAGGGCACCGAAAAGAGCCAGGTGAACGTTGCGAGCCTCGACCTTGGCCTCCGGAGCGAGAACGTCGACAACCCGCTGCGGCCCCGCCGTGGTTATCGGATCTACGCGCAGGCGGAACTCGCCAGCCCGAATCTCGGCGGCGTCGCGCAATACCAGCGGGTCGAGGTGAGCGGGGCGTATCATACGCCCTGGGGCCAGGGGCACTGGATTCACCTGGGGCTCTCGCACGGTTTCATCACCACCTTCGGGGCACCGAATGACAGCAATCTGCCGGTCAACAAGCGGTTCTATCCTGGCGGCGACAACAGTATCCGAGGCTACCGGGCCGGCGAAGCCGCGCCGCGGGCAGCCGATGGACTGTTCATCGGCGCCAAAAGCTATGTTCTCTTCAATCTGCAGCTCGAGCAGGCCTTGACGCCAAACTGGTCAATCGTCGCGTTTGGAGACGCCCTCGGCGAGACCGCGACGATGCGAGATTACCCGTTTCACGATCGATTGTATTCCGTGGGCATCGGGCTTTGGTATCAGACGATCATCGGTCCGATTCGCATCGAGTACGGACGAAACCTAAACCCCCGGCCGTCGGATCCGTCCGGCACGCTGCAAATCGCGATCGGGTATCCGTTTTGATTGCCCCACCTGTTTCGCGCGCGGGGTTCGCGCTGGCGTGGAAATTCCAGGCGCGTTTCCAGGCGGCTGGTTTGCGCTGGCGATTCCGGCGCGTTGCGTAAGGTAAGCCGGGGCGGCGCCGGTCGCCGCCGCAACCTTCCACTTCATCCGCCATGACATCCTTGCTGCTCATCACCGCGATGCTTCCTGGGTCCTTCATGTCATCGGGAACCTTCTTTGCCCTCTTCATCGTGATCATGCTGTTTTCGCTCTACGCGCAGTTTCGCGTGTCGAGCGCCTACGGTCGAAATGTCCGTGTGCCTTCCCGCGGCGGGGTCACCGGACGCGATGCCGCCGAGGCGGTGATGCGACACGCGGGCATTACCGATGTGGAGATCACCATGACCGGCGGCCATCTCACGGACCACTATGATCCGGTCAACCGTCGGCTGGTCCTGTCGGAGGAGAATTACACCGGGACGAGCCTGGCTGCCGTGGGAGTCGCGGCGCATGAAGCCGGTCACGCGATCCAGCACAAGGTCGGATATGCGATGCTGAACCTGCGGATGGCGCTGGTGCCGGCGACGAACGTTGTCTCTCGTGCCCTGCCGCTCGTGATGCTGGCCGCGTTCATGCTCGCAACCGGGTTGTCGGGACTGTTCCTCGACGTCGCGATTCTCTGCTATGCCGTTCTCACCGTGTTTCAACTGGTGACTCTGCCCGTGGAATTCGATGCCAGTCGGCGGGCGAAGGCCCAGCTTGTCGCGCTCGGCATTCTCGACCGTGACGAAATGCCGGGGGTCAACGAAACGCTGGACGCCGCAGCTTTGACGTACGTCGCCGCGTTCGTTAGCTCGCTGCTTTACTTCCTCTATCTCGTGTCCGCGCGCCGGAATTAGCTGTCCGGCTCGTGCGGCCGCGGCGCACTCGGATCCGCCAGCACCTCGTTGACGACCGAGAGGAGATATTGCGGCGTGAACGGTTTCGCGATCACGCGGCTGGCGCCCATGCGTCCCGCAATGGTGAGATAAAGCTTCGAGTTGGCGACGCCGCCCGACATCGCGATGATCGGCAGGGTGGGGTGGTTGCGCCGCAACTGGAGAATGGTCTCCACGCCCTCCTGCACCGGCATGACAATGTCCGTCAGGACGAGGTCCGTGGGCGCGGCGCGAAAACGATCCAGGCCCTCCTGGCCGTTGGTGGCCTCCATGACGTCGTGTCCGGCCGCGGCGAGGGCATTTGCCAGCACGGTTCGGAGCAAGTCGTCATCTTCGATCACGAGTATGCGGGCCATGGGATTCGCTTTGGTACCGGGCTCCCTCGGCGATGGCAATTCGGATACGTGGTTTCGTGAAGATTCCGGCGCGCCGGCGGTTTCCGGTGGCTCAGGCCGCCGGCCGGGGGGCGCGCGGGAGCGAGAAATAAAAAGTCGCGCCTTCTCCGACCCGTCCCCGTGCCCAGGTGCGGCCGCCATGGCGCTCGACGATGCGGCGGACGTTCGCGAGTCCGATGCCCGTCCCCTCGAATTCACTCGCGGTGTGCAGCCGCTGAAACACGCCGAAGAGCTGGTCGGCATAGCTCATGTCGAAGCCAACGCCGTTATCACGGATATGAAAGACGTGTTCGTCGGATTCCGGGTCGAAGGACGCGGCGATCTCGATCCGGGGGTGCGGCGATTTGCCGGAGTATTTGACGGCATTGCTGACCAGGTTGACCCAAACCTGCCGCAACATGGCGGCGTCGGCATGGACGGGCGGGAGCTCTTGGATCTCCCACCGGATCGGCGGCTGCGTGGCAGGCGGTCGGGATTCCGCCACGACCGCGGCCACGAGTTCGTTCGAGTTCACCAGGTCGCGGTGGAGCGGGGCGCGGGTTGTCCTCGAGAAGGCGAGGAGATCGTCAATCAGCTTCGTCATTTTTCCCACCGCGCGCACGATCGTGTCGAGGTAGCGTCTTCCTTCCGCGTCGAGCTGCGCGCCGTCATGGGCTGCCAGCAGGGAGGCGAACCCCTCGATGTGGCGCAGCGGAGCGCGGAGATCGTGGGACACGGAATAGGAAAACGACTCGAGTTCGCGGTTCATCGCCTCGAGTTCGGCCGCTCGTTCGCGGAGGTCGTCGTTCAAGCGCTCGATGTGCTGCTCGGCCCGGCGTCGTTCGGTGAGGTCGCGTGTCACCTTGACGAAACCACGCAGCGCTCCGTCCCGCTCGCGGATCGGCGAAACGACGACGTTGGCCCAGAAACGCGATCCGTCCTTGCGCACCCGCCAATCCTCCTCCTCGAAACGCCCCGTGTTCGCGGCGACCTCCAATTCCTTCGCGGGGGCGCCGCGCTGCGCGGCCTCCGACGGGTAAAGCAGGCCGAAGTGGCGACCCGTGATCTCATCGCTGTGGTAGCCGTGGATCCGCTCTGCTCCGGGGTTCCACTGCACGACGATGCCGCGCGGGTCGAGCATGATGATGCCGTAGTCGTGAACGCCTTCGAACATCAGCCGCAGCCGGTGCTCGCTCTGGCGAATCGCCTCCCGTGCTCGCTTCGGTTCCGAATTGTCGAAGACCGTCGCCCGACTCGAGACATAGTTTCCCGCGCGGTCGAGGATCGCGTCGGCATTCATCACGACGGCGAGGACCGATCCGTCGCGCCGGACCCAGTCCGACTCGAAGCCGCGCAACGTGCCGCGTCGTTTGAACTCCCGAAACTCCGTTTCGAAGCGGTCTGCGCTCTGGGGTGTCATCCATTCACCCAGCCGGACCCGACCAATGACTTCGTCCCGGCGGTACCCCATCCAGCGCAGCGCCGTGTCGTTGATCGCCGTGATGAAGCCGTCGGCGTCGAGCGAGTGGTATCCGCAGGGGGCCTCATTGTAGAGCGTTTCGAACCGGGCCGCCGTTTCCCGGGCCGTCGATTCCGCCTCCTGCCGGCGGCGATGATCTCGATCGAGCATGATCAGCGCGCAAACGACCGTCAGGCCCGAAAACACCGCCGCGCCGAAGGTGCCCCAGGCGGTGCTCAGGGCGGTCGCCCGCGCGCGGGAGAGTTGAACGCGCAGCAGGCGGTGTTCCTCGCTCCGCATGTCGGCCAGTCGGGAACGGAATTCATCGAATTCGCGCTGGACTGATGCAAACGCGTCCCGGGCGGGGGCAGTTCGTGAGGCCTGACCCGCGCGCTCGGCAAGCACCGCCTCGACCCTTTGCCGGGTGCGGTCGGAAACCGGTCCGATCGCATCCAGTCGGCGCTGCTGGGAGGGGTTGTCACGGGTGAGCTGTCGGAGCGTTTGCAACTCCGACTCGGTCACCGCTGCGGAGCGGTGGCATGCGTCGATCAAGTCCGAATGGCCACTGAGCACGTAGCCCCGCATGCTCGTCTGAATGGCGACGACGCTGTTGTCCGCTGCGTCCAGATGCCGGATGACATCGTTCGCGCGGTCGATCAGCGAGAACAGCTCGCCCAGCCGCATCGCGTTGGCGACCGCCGCCCCCGCCGCCACCAGCAGGATCAGCAGCGTCGTTCCAAACCCCCACAGGATTTTTCGATTGATTGAAAGCGACACGCGTTCGCACCCGGCAGCTGGGGCGGAACGGGAAGATTCCGCGAATTTGACCTGTCGCGCGAGCGTTTTTGGGGTGCGAATTTCCCCGATCCGGTGTTATGGCGAGATGAGCCCCTTGCGGATCGCGAAACGGACCAGGTCGGTTTGCGTCTGCAGCCCGAGCTTCCGCAGCAGGTTCGTGCGGTGCGTCTCGGCCGTGCGCGGGCTGATAAAGAGCTTTTCGGCAACCTCCGCATTGCTGTGTCCCTCCGCTGCGAGCTGTAGCACCATGCGTTCGCGCTGGGTCAGGCCGTGCAGTGGATCCGAATCGTCGGCTGGCTTCGTCATCAGCGCGTTGATGGCCCATTCCGACAGGGAGGCGCTGAGATACCGGCGGCCGGCAAGAACTTCCTTCAACGCGCGGGTGATGTCCTGCGATTCGGATCCCTTGAGCAGGTAGGCCATCGCACCCGCGCGCAGCGCCTCGATCACATACGGTTCGTCGCTGTGCATCGACAGGACGATGACCCGCGTGTGCGGACTCGTCACCCGCACCTGGCGGAGAACCTCCAGCCCGTGCAGGCGCGGCATGTTCAGATCGAGCACCAGGATCGCGGGCTTGTGCTTCTCGACCAGCTGCGCGGCAGTCAGCCCGTCGGAAGCCTCCGCCACGACACGGCAACCACCCTCGTTCTCGAGAATGCCGCGCACGCCGTGGCGCACGATTTCATGATCGTCGGCGATGATCGCTGTATTCATGGAGAAACGTGAGCGGGTTGCAGGGAGAATTCGGCGTGCAGGCGCGTGCCCTGCCCCGCCCGGGAGAAAAGCTCGAACCGCCCCCCGGCGATGCGGACGCGTTCGGCGAGTCCCGTCAATCCAAGTGAATCGTGTTTCGCAAAGGCCTTGGCCGTGTCGAAACCGCACCCCCGGTCCGACACCTCCACATGCAGCGAATGATCATCGGCGGTCACGGTGACCGTCGCGGCGGCGGCGCCGGAGTGGCGCGCCACGTTGGTCAGGGCCTCCTGCACCATCCGAAACACGGCGATTTCCAGCTCGGGGCTGAATCGCTTTTCGGGCAGCGAGAGCTCGAGCTCGACCGCGATCCCGGTCTGGTTGCCGAAGACCTTGGCGTGCCATTCGAGCGCTGGCCGGAGCCCGAGGTCGTCGAGGAGCCGCGGTCGCAGTTGCAGCGTCATCGCGCGGACACTGCGGAGAAGGTCGTCGGTGATTGTCAGCGCGTTATCGACCGACGGGGTGGGCGCCGCCTGGCGCGCCGATTCGAGCTGGAATCGCAGGCCGGTCAGCAACTGGCCGATCTGGTCGTGGAGTTCCTGGGCCAGCGCGTGGCGTTCATCCTCCTGGACGCGGATGAGGCGGTTCGAGAGCGCCTGGAGCCGTGCCGCATTCTCCTCGCTGCGCTGCTCCGCCTCGCGGCGGACGACGATCTCAGACTCGAGATCGCGGGTGCGGGCGGCGACCTGCTCCGCGAGCGACCGGTTCAGCTCGGCCAGCTCGTTCGAGAGGCGTGCGTTCAGCTTTTGGATGTCCGCCTGGCGCAGCGCGTTGTTGAGCGAAAAACCGAGTTCCGCAAAGCAGTCGGGACCCCGGAGCAGATAGTCGTGGGCGCCGAGCTTGAACGCGGCGATCGTGGTCTCCGCATGATTGACCGCCGAGATGACGATCACCGGAAGGGCATCGTCGAGCGCGCGCAGCTTCCGTAGTGCCGCGAGCATCGCGTCGGGCGGCAGCATCGGGCCGAGGATCACCGCGTCGAATTCTCTCTGGCCCTGGAGCAGCGGTTCGAGCGCGTCCGGCGCGCCGGCCACCAACTTTAGTCCCGCGCCGCTCGACGCGAGAAACAGCATGACGGCGTCGCGCTCGGCTGCGTTTGGATCGATGAACAGCACGCGATGCGAGGCCGGCGTGATGCCATTGACCGGGCGGCGCGGATGCCGGGCATGCACCCGCGAAACGATGTCCGGGATCCTCCGAAAATCGGGCGAGGCCTTGTCGATGCAATCGACCGCCCCCGCCCGCAGGGCGCGAACGGCCAGCTCGTGCTGCCCATGTCCGCTCACCATCACGACGGGCGTGACGTCGCCGCGGGCGGCGAGTTCGCCGAGCACCTGAAGGCCGTTCAGATCGGGAAGCTGCAGATCCAGCAGGAGGACGTCGTAGCCCCCCGTTTGCATCGCCGCCAGACATTCGTGGCCGGAGGCGACGACCGCCAACTCGGCATCGGTCGCGTAATGCCGGAAGCACATCCGGACGACATCGGCGACCTGCGGGTCATCTTCGGCGTAAAGGACACGCATCATGACAGGTGGGAAACTCCATTATCGGACCAGCGTCCCGGGATTGAACCGTCGAGGCGAGGGAAAATCCATAGCAGAAACGGCTTGGCGGCGCCACGCGCTTTTCGGGTGTAGTCCGGCCCGCTGACGTCGATATGCTTTTCGCGTGAACGCGTCCCGGTTCCAGTGTGTCGGCCGGTTGCGCCGCGCTGGTCGCAGGGTGGCCGCCAGCGCTCTCAGTCTTGTGTTGTCGGCTTGTCACACCGCGCCGCCGGTGCACCGCCCCGGGGACCTCGGACGCGCGCCTCCTGAAATCGGGAAGGCTAACCCCACCGAGGCGTGGATTGCCGCCGAACAACTGGCCGCGCAGCACGAGGGCGATTTTGTGCTGCACGGGGTGGGCGACTCGATGGTTCCCATTTTCTGCGACGGCACCGTCGTCGTCGTGCATCCGACGAGCTTCTTCATGCTTCAACGGGGGAGTCACGTCGTGTATCTCAATCGGCGCGGGCGGGCGGTTGCGCACGTGCTGGTTGAGCGACTCGACGACGGATGGGTCGCCGCCGGGCTCAACAACCCGCAACCCGACGACGAACGGGTGACTGCCTCGAATCTCGTGGGCGTCATTCGTTGTGCGTTCATCCCGTCCACCGCCGCGGCTCGGCCTGACCCGCTGGCTTGGTTGCCATCGTCGCGGAGGAAGAGCAATCCCGTGGTGCGGTAGCTGGCGGCTGTTTGTCGGGCATCGCTCACGTTGAAGCTCTTCCTGCGACTTGTTGGCATCGGGGTGTTGCGCAAGTTTTTGCACAAGTTGATGAAAAACGCGCCGATGGCACCGGGTATCCCCCTATGCCAGCCCACGAGGCAAGTGTCGCACGTCCGGTCCGGACCCCCGCCGATATTGTACGGCTGGTCCGGCATCTGCCGTCGGCGCCGCGGATTCTGCCCCCGCTGAAACGATTGCTCCGGGACGGCAATTCGGCGCTCGTGGATATTGTCGCCCTGGTCCGCCTTGACCCGGGACTCTCGGCGCGGGTTCTCCAGGTGGCGAACAGTCCGTTTTTCTACACGGGGGCGTGCTGCCTGACGGTGGACGACGCGATTGCGCGCGTCGGCTATGACGAGATTTACGGGCTCATTTCACATGCTGTCGCCGTGCAGGTGCTGAACCGGCCGCTCGCCGTCTACCGGATGGGCGCGGATGAACTCTGGGCGCGCTCGGTGGCCTGCGCCCTGGCCGCGCAAATGCTGGCGACGCGGGCAGGGGACGACCAGGCGATCGCCTATACGCTCGGATTGCTGCACGGGATTGGAATGATCGCGATCGACGAATGGGCCCTTCACTCGGGGTATCCGATCGCTTTGCACCTGGCGGATTTTCCGGACGAGGCCACGGCGGACGAACGCCGGCACCTCGGGTTCACCCAGGCGGACGCAGGGGCGGCGTTGCTCCAGGATTGGGATTTTCCGAGGGAAATGATCGAACCAATCCGCGAACAGTACCTCGCCGCGCCCACGTTTGTCTTTCCCCGTTTGTCGTCACTCCTGGTGGCGGCAAAATGGGTCCGCTCGGCCGTCCTCGCCACCGTTCCCACGGAGCGGCCGCCGATTCCACCGGCCCGACTGCTTCGGCCGCTGGGACTCTCGCCGGCGGATCTGCGGAGTTTGGTACCGGCGGTTGAAGCCGAGCTGGCGCGGGTCCGCGGGGTGCTGGAAGCGGCCGACGATGTGTTCATCGACCGGCAATTCTTTCCCAGCCAGGTGTGGCGCGGCTGAGAATCGGCGCTCCGTCAGGAGCAGCGCGAATAGATCTTCTGCAGCATTGCGACTGACGCGGGCGGCGGCTGAGCCTGATTCGGCCGGCCGGCGGTGAGGCTCACGCGGAGCAGCAACTGCTCGTTCTCTTTGTCGAGCTGGAGAATCTGGAGAATGCGCGCGCGGGTCTTTTCCAGCAGATCGCGCATTTCGGGGTCGCGAATCGACCCCGCGGGAATGGTGCGCAACCCGGCCAGGGTGCCGTCGAGCCGCTCGAGCAGCTGCTGTTTCCGCGCCGTGAACGATGCGTCCGGCGCCCGCTGGTGTTGCCGGAGAAACCGGTTTTCATCCAGGACGCATTGGTGAATCTCGTCGCAGAGTTGCTGGTGTTCGCGAATCGCGTCGGTCATGGCGTGGCGGCGGCTTTGGGGCTGGGGGAAGCATTGCTGGCTTGCTTGCCCGTCGTCGAGTCGAAGAACGCGCTGATATTCCGATTGGTCTGCGTCTGCCAGTCGAGGTGCTGGATGCGCCAGGCTGCCATGTGCGCGAGTTCCGAATATTCCGCCGGTGGATTCGCGCCGGCGAGATCGACGACGCTCTGGTACGAACTGCGCGCGCGCCCCATGATTCCCAGACGCTCGTAGCACAGGCCGAGCTGGTACGTGATCGGCAGGCGCCACGTCTTCTCCGGGGAGAGCTCGAGCAGCGCCGTATAGATCGTGTGCGCGTCAACGACGTCGCCGGTTTCGAAGAATTCGTTCGCTATCTGGTTGCCCGTGAGAAGCTGCCAGTGCATCCACACTTTCGGAGCGGCCGCGACCTTCGATTTTTCGGTGCGGAGGAGATCGAGGGCGACGGCGAGCGCCTCCTGCGGACGTTTCAAATCGCGCAGCGTCACGGCGAGAAGATAGCGGGCCTCCGGCGCATTGGGGTCATTCGGCCACTGCTCGATGAATGAACGGAGCGACGTGACCGCCTGGTCGAGATTGCCCTCGAGGCGCAGGGCGTACGCCGCCTTGAACTGCGCGCGGGCCCGGTCGGCCGGCGCCACGTCGAGCAGGCGGAACTTGGTGTAGTACTTGTTCGCCTCGGCGTATTCGCCCGCGGCAAAATGGGTCTCGGCAATTTCGAACGCCGCCGTTTTGGCCAGCACCTGGTAATGCGCGAAGGCGTTTCCCGAGAGCTTGATGGTCGAATTGATGACGCTGTAGAACCGCGCGATCGCCAGTTTGTAGGCGCCCATGTCACGCAGCGTGCGTCCGAGTTCGAGGAGCGCGTCCGGTGACCGATCATCGCCGGGATAGGTGGCGAGGAATTTCTCGTAGATTGCCGCCGCCTTGGTCAGATCACCCTTCTTGCGATGCATGTGGGCGAGCCCCAGCAGCGCTGTCTTGGTGGCGTCGGCATCCGCGTCCGTCGAATTGAGCACCTGGCGGTAGGCGATCGCAGCGGCCTCGTAGTCGGGATTGGCGCGGTCGGTCAGACTTTCCCCGAGATTGAGCAATCCATGGATTTCGTCCTTCGCCGGTACCGGATGCTTGGCTGGTGAAGCGACGGCCGGTGCGGGTGGACCTCCCGACGCGGGCGTCAGCGGCACCATGGGCGTCGCGATCGCCGGAGCCGTGGATTCACGCGCGGCGGCGAGCCCCGCCAGGGGGGCCGGCTCGGCCGCCACCGTGCCCGCGAGGGTGGTGGCAATCGACAGGGCGACGAGGGCCTGGAAGGAGGCGAGGCGGTGGCGGATCATTGCGGAGTCTGGGTGTAGGTCGCGGTGCTCGGCGGCAGCGTGCCGGGCGTCGGGGGCACGGGCACGGTCGGGACCACAATGAGGTCACCGTTCGGGCGCCGGGTGCCGGGAATCTCGAAAAAGGGAAGGAAGTCTTCGGGATGGACGACGGGCCGGGCGGTGTCGGGCAGGATCGGCGCGGGCGTTTTCTCAGCGGGTCTCGTGGCAACCACGGCGGGCTTGGGAGCGGACGACGGTGGTTTGCCGGCTGGCGCCGCGGATTCCTCCGGGGCGACCGTGGAGCGGGCGGCGGTGGCATTCGCCACGGCCACCGAAGATTCGGCGGGCGATAGCGCCGCAACCGGCGGGGCCCCTGCGGCCGGCCGCGTGGCGAGATCCGGAGGTGGCAGCGCTTCCTGAAAACGGAGCGAAGGGGAGCCGAGGACGGGCAGATAGGGCGCAGCTTCCGCGCTGGGGCGGAACGCCGATGGCATGCGCGGTCCCGCATAACCCTCGTCGAGGGTCAGCGCTGGCAGCAGCAGTAGCGAAAGGCAACGCAATGCCCTGCGCAGACCGGCCGGCGAGTACGGTGGTTCGCGGTCTTTCATTTCGTGTGAGACGGTCCATGTGAATGGATTGTCCTGATTTTGCCCGCGGAAAGTATCGGCACGCGGCGGACTTCCTGAAATGGATTTGCGCCGCTGCCCGGGCCGAATCGAACCGCCGTCCTCAGGCCCCGGGTGCGATCAGCGGGGCGTCGAGAAGGTGCCGGAGTTGCCGGCCCAGTTCGTCCAACTTGTAGGGCTTTTGCACGAAGTAGCGCTGCCCAAGCTGTTCGAATTCGCTTCGTGCCGCCGGTGAAATATGGCCGCTCACAACCATGACTTTCAGCCGTGGACGGCAGACGCGGATCACCTTCAGGACCTCGATCCCGCTGGCTCCCGGCATGTTCAGGTCCAGGAGCACGGCATCGAAATGCCGTCCGGTGTCGCTGATCAGCTCGATCGCGTCGATGCCCGAGCGCGCGGTGGTCGTCGTGTATCCCTTGCGCGTCAACGCCGTCGCGAGCAGGGCCCGCAGCGACTCTTCGTCATCGACGATCAACAGCGACTCGGTGCCCCCCGGAAATTCGGTTGAACCGCTGCCCGCCTGGGCCGTCGCGCTGCTCTCGGCCAGCGGAAGGTAGACGCTGAACGCGCTGCCGGCCCCCGGTGTCGACTCGACGTCGATGAACCCGTGGTGCGCGACCACGATTCCGTAAACCACCGCCAGACCCAGGCCCGTGCCCTGACCGCCCTGCTTCGTGGTGAAGAACGGCTCGAAGATCCGGTTGCGGACTTCGGGGAGCATGCCCGTGCCATTGTCCGTCACCTGGAGGCAGGCGTATTGATGACCCGGATCGGCGCCCAGCCGCCGGACGTGGCCGCCGGACACCACCTTCGTGACCAGCGTGATGGTGCCGCCGGAGGGCATCGCATCGCGCGCATTCACGCACAGGTTGAGGACGATCTGCTGCAACTGGTTGTGATCGGCGAGCAACGCCGGCAACCGCTCCTCCAACTCGAGGTGGAGTGTGACGGTGCGCGGAAACGTTTCCGACATCAGCGTGGTGAGATCGCGGACGAGCTGATTCAGGTCGACCGGGGCGAATTTGACGTCGGTCTTCCGGCTGAACGTCAGGATCTGCCGCACGAGGCCGCTGGCACGGAGCGCCGCGCGGTGAATCTCGCGCAGGCTCTTCTGCAACATCGCCGTGTCCTGCGTCCCCTGGCAGAATTCGGAGTAGCCGTTGATGATGGCCAGCAGGTTGTTGAAGTCGTGCGCGATGCCGCCGGCGAGCGTGCCAAGACTCTCCATTTTCTGCGCCTGGCGGAGCTGCTGCTCGAGCTGCTTGCGCTCGGTAATATCCTCGCGCAGGCAGAGGAAATTCGTGATTTCGCCGGACGGGCCGCGCAGGCACGAGACTTTGACCGATTCCCAGATGATCGAGCCGTCGTTGCGCGAGGTCGCAAGTTCACCGCGCCATTCGCCGCCGCCCCGGATGGTCGCCCAGAAGGCCTGGAAAGAGGCGTCGTCGGGGTGTCCGTCGCGCAGCACCTCGATGTTGCGGTCGAGGATGTCCTCGAGCGTGCGGCCGCTCACCGCCGTGAATTTCGAATTCACGTATTGGGCGCGCCCGTCGAGGTCGGTGATGACGATGGAAACCGGTGATTGCTCGACGGCCCGGGAAAGACGGTAGAACTGTTCCTCGGCCAGCCGCTGGCGCGTGATGTCGCGGCCGACCGCGCGGATCGCGACCAGCGTGCCCGACGAGTCGAGGATGCCGGTTTCGTCCCAGGCGAGCCACCGCACGCCCTGCGGCGTGACCCAACGCTGCTCCGCATCGGTCCGATGCGGCGGCTGGACGATTTCCGACGTGGCGGACTCGAGCAGGCCGGCGTCGTCGGAATGGACCAGCTCCGCGACGCGGGTCTCGACGATCGCAGCCGGACTGCGGCCGAATTTTCGGGCGAAGGAGGTGTTGGCCGCGAGAATGCGACCCGACAGATCGCGACAGTACGCGAAATCGGCGCTGTTCTCCCAAGCACCAAGCCATTTGTCGGCGCCCTGGTTTGCGGCGGAGGGCGCGCTCGTTTCGGACAACACTGAGGCCATCGGATTAAGGGCGGACCGCATTGCCGGCGCGGCTGGGCGGGTTAGAGCAGCCCGGCAACCATCGACGGCAGGCGTTGCAGCGAGTTGCTGATCGAGGCGCGGGCCAGCATCGCTTCCGTCGATTCGGTCCCGTACAGGATGTTCCAGCCGGGAAGTTCGAGCCACGAATCGTCCTCGATCCGGCCGACTTGTTCGAAGCCTCCGCCCATGCCCGAGTTGCGGACGAGGTAATCGGCGACCTGGACGGCGGCGGCAAACAGCTGATGGCGCGGCGCCGCATCCGGCGCATTATGATATTGGACGGCAAAGACGATCTCCTCGGACAGGCTGTGTCGCGAAAGATAGCAGGCGCCGATTTCCCCGTGATCCATGCCGATCAGCTCACGCTCGCGCGCACAAATTTCCGCGGGGGTGGCGGCGGTGGTCGTCACAATCGTCTGCAATTCGTCGGGAAACGCATACGCCATCACGATCTTCCCCACGTTGTGCAGCAATCCGACCAGGTAATCCGTGTCGTCGTCGATGTGCAGCGCGGTCGCGCCGAGGATCTCGCGGGTCATGATCGCGGTGCCGATGCTGTGCGACCAAAGTTCCTTCCAGGGCAGACTGGGGCCCCGCTGGAGCTGCTCGAGTTCCTCCAGGACCGGCGTTGCCATCGCCAGCTCCCGCACCTGCCGCAGACCGAGGAAGAACACCGCCTCCTCGATGTTGTTCACGTGGGTCGAGAGGCCGAAGTAGACGGAGTTTACCATCCGGAGGAGCCGCGCGGAAAGCGACGGGTCGCGGCGGATGACTTCCGCAATGTGCGAGATGACGCTCCTTTCGGATCGGACGAGTTCCTGGAGCTCACGGTTGATGCTTTGGAGCGACGCGAGTTTCGGACAGGCGGCGATACGCCGTTTCACTTCGTCAGTGGACAGCGCCGCGCCTGGAAACGGCGGCAAAGAGCTCAGGGCGGATGGCATGCGATGGGAAGACCGCTTCGGCGTGCAGGCCGGAACGACGTGGGGGGATTATCGGCGCAACCGGCGGTGACTTGAGCAAAACGACTCAAGGATCCGCATTTGTGTGCCGAAAACACGGATGTTCCAGTAGTGCAGCTTACTCCTTTCCTCGTCTTCACCCGGCCGTTGCCAAATCCGCCGTGCCGATTGCGCGGCGGCTCGGGTCGTGCCCAGCCATCGACCGGCCGGTCGGGGGCGTCGCGAGTCGTTGGCCTGCCGCGGGTAACCGCAACGACTGGGCGCCGACCTTAATTTCTCGATGATCGCTCCCTTGCTCTCGCGCGAAGCCCTGCTTCACGTGATGAAAAACCTGCCGGCTGCGCCGAGGATTCTCGCGCAACTGGGACAGCTGCTGCTCGACCCCAACGCCGATCTCACGGACGTGATCGAACTGCTGAAGCACGACACAGGCCTGACGACCCGGGTGATTCGGGTGAGCAACAGCGCGATCTACGGCGCCGGCACGCGCGCCGCCTCGTTGGAGGAGGCGTTGCTGCGCGTCGGGTTCAACGAAGTGTACCGGCTCGTCGGGTTGGCCGCGGTCGCCCAGATTTCAGACGATGCGCTGCGAAACTACGACGTCAGCGGCGCGCGGTTCCGCGAAAATTCCCTGTTCGCGGCGTTCGTGATGGAAGTCCTCGCGCCCGTGCTCGAACTCGATCCGCGGGCGGCCTACACCGCGGGTCTCCTTCGGTCGACCGGCAAGATTGCGATCGACCGCCTGGTACCGGGGCCGACGTACAGCCGCAGCTATCCCGCGGCCGGAAAATCGCGTCCCATCGACGAGTGGGAGATGGAGCAGGTCGGGATGGACAACTGTACGGCCGCCGCGGTCGTGCTCGAGGAATGGAAATTCCCGACCCTCACGAGCGGGGCGATCCGCGACCACTATCGTCCCGGCTCCACGGCCTCTCCGATGGCCCGGCTGCTTCACCTGGCCGGAGCGGCGGCCGAGCAGGACGGCTATGCGCTTCCGGGCGAACACGGGTTTTGGTCCAAGTCCGAGGAGATTCGCGCCGCGCTGCGCATCGATGACGAAGAGCATCATCGCGCGACCGTGATCGCTCGTGAACGGTTCGAACGCGCCCGCGAGGCCATCAGTTGAGCGCTGCGTCGTGCCGGAAGTTTTTGCCGCTGAAAACTGTCGGGGCATGGACGGAATTGCGCCGCGCAGTTTGAACGACGTAAGCGGCCATGGCATTGAGGCTTGCACAATGACAGCATGTCGTGGCGCACGATTTGCAGAAGTGCGCCGATCATGTCGGCTGTTTCCATCGTAGTCCGCCGTTCCGGGTCCGAAAAACGGACCACTGGGATGCGATCGGATTTCGGAGCAAGCCGGTGCCCTCAATACCTCTATGACTCTTCCCTCTCCCGCACTTGCCTGTGAGGATCGTCCCGTTCCGTCGCCCGCGGCGCCTCCGGCGCGCGAGGCGCTGTTGCTGGCGGTCAACATGCTCCCCGCGAGCCCGCAGATCCTGGCGCGACTCGACCCTTTGCTGCTCGACCTCCAGTCGAGCGTGGAAGACATCACGAACCTGCTGCGTCGCGATGCGGCCCTCACCGCCCGGATTCTCCGGATCGCGAACAGCGTGATGTACAATCAGGGTGAGCCGCTGGCCTCCCTGGAGGCGGCGCTGGTCCGCATCGGATTCATTGAGGTGTATCGCGTGACCGGATTCGCGGTGCTCGCCCAGGTTTCCAACCAGCAGGTGGCCCTCTATGATATCAACGGGGCGCAGTTCCGGGAGAATTCGCTGCTTACGGCTCTGATCATGGAAGCGCTCGCGGAGGCGGCGGGTATTGATCCCCGCTCCGCCTACACCGCCGGACTGCTGCGCTCGACGGGCAAGATCGCCCTCGACCGGGCCATGCGTTCGAACGGGCGTTACCAGGAAATCGAACCGTTTGCGCGGGGGCCCCTCATCGAGTGGGAAACCTCGACCTTCGGCTGGAACAATTGCGATGCCGCCGCGCTCGTCCTCGAGGCGTGGCGCTTTCCCCCGGAGATGATTGCCGCGGTCCGCGACCATTATCTGCTCGCTCCGGGGGCGTCGCCGCTCGCGCATTTGCTCAATCTGGCGGCGGGTGCGGCGGAGCGCTGCGGCCATGGACTGCCCGGTGAGTATCCATACTGGGACCTGACCCCGGAACGGTGTGCGGCCGTCGGCATCGACGAGGAATCCGTCGAAACCGCGATGCGTCGCGCGCTCGAGGTCTTTGGTCCGGTTCGCACGGCCGTCGGATGAGGGTCCGCACGTCCGGCGCGGATGGTGATGTCCGCCGATGACACCCCAGCAACTTTCCCAACGCCTCAACGAAGCGGTCGCCCATCACAAGGCGGGCCGGCTGGAACGGGCCGAGTCCATCTACCGGCAGATCGCCCCGCTGGCGAAGATGCCGCTGGTGTACGATCTGTGGGGCCAGCTGGCGGAACAGCAGGGGAGGGTCGAGGACGCGATCCGCTGCTATTCACAGGCCTGCCGCCTTCATCCGGCCGGCGTGCCGGTGACGATCCGACTGGCCTCGGCTCTCATCACCTCGGGCCGTCCCGCCGAAGCCGAGAAAGCCGTCCGGCTCGTGCTGGACAAGGCGCCGAACAGTCCCGAGGCGTGGAACGCGCTCGGCTTCGTATTGAAGCTCCGGGGACACCTCTCGGCCGCGACCGTCTGCCACCAGCGGGCGATCACGCTGAAACCGGACTTCGTGGACGGCTGGGTACACTACGGGTTGACCCTCGGCCTGATGGGGCGGCCCTACATGGCGCTGCTGCAGCACGAGAAGGCGCTCGAACTCAACCCCAACCACGCGCGAGCCCGCTACGGCCGCGCCGAGTCGTTGCAGAAGGTGTACCGGATGGAGGAAGCCATCCGCGACTACGACACCTACCTGAAGGTTGAGCCGCAAAATCTCGAGGCGCGCAGTTTCCGCCTCTATGCGCTCCAGAACCTGGACACGTTGTCGCGTGAGGAGCTGTTCGCGGAACACTGCCTTTACGGCAAGTTGGCCGGGAAAGGTCCGGCGACGCTGTCCGGCTACGATCTGTCGCCGAACCGACGGCTGCGGCTCGCCATTCTCTCGCCGGACCTGCGCACGCATTCGTGCGCGTACTTCATCGAGCCTTTGATCGCCGGACTCGATCCGGCGCAGTTCGAACTCTACCTGTACCACGACCATTTCACCGAGGATGCGATGTCCGCGCGGCTGAAGAAGCATGCGGCGGTGTGGCGCAACTTCGTGGGCCAGCAGAACGCGGTCGTCGAAAAGACCATCCGGGCCGACAAGCCCGACATCCTGATCGACCTGGCCGGTCACATTGCGGCGATGATCCGGCTGCCGATCTTTGCGAAGCGGCTGGCGCCGGTGCAGATCACTTACCTCGGCTATCCGGATACAAGCGGCGTGGCGGCGATGGACTACCGATTCACCGACGCAATCGCCGATCCCCCGGGAGAGTCCGACTGGTTTGCCGTCGAGAAGCTCGTGCGTTTCGCCCCGGTGGCTTGGGCGTACCAGCCTCCCGTCGACGCTCCCGAAGTCGCACCGCTGCCGTGCCGCGAGGGTGGGGCGATCACATTTGGCTGTTTCAACAGCCCGACGAAGTTCACCGATTCGTTGCTCACGGCATGGGGACGGCTGCTGGTGCAGGTACCGAATTCACGACTGCTGCTCAAGGGCCGCGACTTCGAGGAGGCGCCGGTGCGGGAGCACGTCCTCAAATGGCTGCAGACCTGTGGCATCGACACGGCGCGGGTGGAACTCCTGGCGCGGACCATGGGAACGCCGGAACATCTGGCGCAGTACGCGCGGGTCGACATCGCCCTGGACACTTTCCCATACACCGGCACGACGACGACCTGCGAGGCGCTTTGGATGGGCCGGCCGGTCGTGACGCTCTGCGGGCAGCGGCATGCGGCCCGGGTTGGCGCCTCTTTGCTGCGTACCGTCGGGCATCCCGAATGGATCGTCGGCACGCCCGACGACTACGTGCAGCGGGCGGTCGACCTGGCTCGCGCCCCGGCCGCGCTGGCCGCCATCTCGGCGGGGTTGCGGTCCGACCTGCAGCGGTCGGCGCTGCTCGATCATGCCGGCCAAAGCGCCTGTTTTGCCCGCGCCTTGCGGGAATGTTGGGTGGCAAAGACCTCCCAGGTCGCGGCAGCTGCGTAGCCGCACCGCCGTCCACGTTTGGCCGCGAGCGTGCACGAGTGGCAAGGGTGGTGGTACCGGTGTGACCGGTGCTAGCTGTCCGCCGACTTGTCGCTGAGGTGTCCGTCAATTGCCGGTAACGCGTCCTTTGAGGTGTCGGTCATCTGCCGCCGAAGCGAGCACCGCAGAGGCTTGGTCCCAACGATTCAAGGCGGGTCGGATCAGCCAGGGTCGTTGTGCAGACAGGGGTAGGCAATTTTCGCCGGGGACCGGCTCGGCCAGCGGTCGCCGTTTTGGAAATAATTGTTACATAGGTAATAATGATTCAATTCGAGCCGTTGGCACACGGCTGGCTTTCGGCCGACCACCATGGTCAATGATCCCGCTTCAGGCCGCGTCGACGGCTCTGTTTACCCCGAGAATCTCCAGCACGCGAAACAAGAACTGCTTACACTGTTGGCGGACGCCAAAGGCCGCTTTTTCGATCAAACCGTGGCGGAGCGACTCGACTTTTGGCGCCTCAGCACGGCCAGCGCCCTGGCCGAAACGCTGAAGGCGAAGAAGACAGCGTCCGTCATCGAACTCGCGCAGGAGCTCCTGCGCGAACTCGTCCAATCGGGAGCAAACGATTTTGGAGTGGCACAACCAAGTCGCGATCGTGCCGCCCAACTGATGGCGCAAGGCTGGGGTGGAGTGGCCGCGGCGACGTTGCTGGTCCCCGCATGGCAGACGACCTCAAATCCGTCGCTCCGGGACGCGCCGCTCTGGCTCACGCCCTTGCTGGCTCAATACTATTTTTGCGCGCCGACAACGGTCACGTCCGCGAGGCAGGCGGATTCGTACGCCCGCGTCCATCTGGCGGCGTTGCAGGACCTGGTCGCGATGGCCAAAGCGAACCGCGCGTCGCCCGCGGTCAAGTCGGCGGTCGAGCATTATGTCCAAAATGAAGTGCCGCCGGTTCTGAATCTCGCACCGGCGTTCGCCGGCCCGGTTCGGTCCGCCCGCGGACGCCTTGTTGCTGCGCTTGATCGCGCCGCGCCGCAGTTGGAAATTCCCGCGACCGCCCGCACGGACCGCCCGCTGCGCGTTGGGCTCGTGGCACGATCGCTGGACACCACCCGAAACGTGCTTTCTCTCCTGGCTTTCGTCGAGCGGTTGCCCCGCTCGCGGTTCGAGGTCGTCATCTGCGTGCGGGAGACCTCGGACTCGGCGGTGGAACGCCAGCTCCTGGGCCGCGGCGCAGCGTCCGTCACCCTGACCGGTGACGCCGAGGAGATGGCCCAACTGCTCCGGGATGCTTCGCTCGATGTGGCAGTCCTGGTACCCGGCGAGCGCTGGATCGATGATCCCATCATCGCCCTCTCGCTGCGACGCTTCGCTCCGCTTCAGATCATTCACGACGGAACCGGAAGCCCGACCGATCTGGCGCAAATCGACGTGTTTATCGCCGGTCCGGGAGCCACATCGGCTGGCGCGGCAAAGTCGGCCGACCGGCCCGCCCTGCCCAACCGGACCGGCCCGATTGCCCGGAATGAGCTTCGGCCCGCGGCGGTTCCGCCGCCTTGGACCAGGGAAATGCTCGGAATTCCCGACGGTGGATTCGTGTTTGGCGCATTTGTCGAGCTGCCGGCCATTGCCCTTGAAACGGTCGAGATGTGGACCGCCGTCCTGAAAGCCTCAGGTGACAGCCGCCTGGTCGTGATTTCCCGCGCGGCATGCGAGCTCGGGCGGTTCTGTGCCCAGCTAAGCGCATGGATGACGGCGCAGGGGATCAATCCGGCGAGGGTCGGCGTGTTCACGGACGTTGAGTTCGCCACGCACGATGAACGGGTTTCGGCGCTGGGTGCGATCAGTACGCTCCTGGATTCCTCGGCCACGTCGAATCCCGAGATGGTGCTCGCCGCCATCGCGGCGGGCTGCCCGGTTGTGGCGTGGGCCGAGCCCGCCAGCGGAGGCGCGGCACTGCTGCGCGACGCGGGGTTCGCGGACTTGATTGGACAAAACGCCGGCGAAGTGGCCGCCATCGCCGTTCGGACCGACAGCGACCGGACATGGCGGCAATCCGTGGTGCAGCGCCTGGCCGATACGGCGCCGCAAGTGCTGGCGCGGTTCGACTCCTTCGCGACGAGCGAGCGATTTGCCGAGGTTGTGGAACAGGCCTTCGACGAGCGGCTCGCGTCGCCTCGTGATTTTCGTGCAGGTCCGGCGCTGCGGACCGTCGCGACAGCCGACGTGGCTGTCGCCCGGGACGAAGCCGGGATGTTTCTGCAAATCGGGGCGCCGGCGGACGCGGAGCGGGTCTTGCGTCTGGTGCTCGCGCGCGACGAGACGACCGCGACGGATCGGAAGCTCCTGGCCACGGCGTTGTCGCGGCAGGGCGCCCACGGGGACGCCGCCGACCTGCTTGTTTCGGTGGTCGAGCTGGCGCCGGCCGATCCTTCAAATTGGTTCGATCTTGGGCTGGCCGCCCGCCAGGCCGGCCGCCCGGCGCTCGCCGTGCAGGCATTTCAAACGGGTGTCCGGATTGAGCCGCGGCGCACGGAGTCGTGGAAGATTCTCGCCGAACTTGCCGATGAACTCGGAAACGAGGAGCTCCGGCGCGAAATCGCGGCGGTGCTGCAGCAGATCGAACCCGTCGGAGCCATCGACGGTTTTCCCGAGACCCTGCGCGCCGCGACCGGTTTTTAGCGCTGCTCCGTGCTGATGTCGTTTCGGCCTCCGCCCCGAGCAGCCCCGCCCACGGAGCCACCCTCTCCAACTTGATTCCTTCCGCCGACCTTCATGATCTCCCCTGATCCCGCCACGCCTTCCGTGTTGTCATTCCAGCAGGTCAAGGCACCCGGGGGCGCGCTGCGCGTCGAGTTCCTGCGCGAGCTTGCCGCGCGATTGCCGATCACGACGTTCGTCGAGACGGGGACCTACCTCGGCGAGTCGACCGCGGCAGCGGCGGCGGTTTTTCCCCAGGTGGAGACCATCGAGCTGTCGAGCGATCTGGCGGCCAAGGCGATCGCCCGGTTCCGGGAGAACGAACGGGTGCGCGTGCATCAGGGCGATTCGGCGACGATGTTGCGCCAGATTATCGCCACCCTTCGCGGACCGACGCTCTTCTGGCTGGATGGCCATTACAGCGAGGGAATCACTGCCCGCGCGGCCGGCAACACCCCCATCCTGGAGGAGCTCGACGCCATTCGCTCCGCGGGGCTCAGGGACGCCGTGATCCTGGTGGATGATCTGAGGCTGTTCGATCGGCCGACGGGAGCCGTCGCGAGCGGATCGTCATTGACGGGCTATCCGACGGCGAACGAGCTGCACCACGCGGTTCTCGCCATCGATCCCGGGTATCAGTTTTTCGTCTACGGTGACGTCGCGCTCGCCGTGCCCTCCGCGTTTCCGTGTGCGGCATCCCCGCTGCTTCAGGCCTTGACGATCAGCCGCCTGTACGACGGACAGAATCTTCCCATTGCGGAAGTGCTCGAGGCCGAGGCGGTGGTCGGCCAGGCGCGCGGCTTGGAGCGGGCGGCGATCGATGGACTACCCGCGATCGCCCAAGGATGTGAGCGCCACGGCTTGGGGCTTCATTATCGGCTTTGGCAGGCCCTGGCGCTGGTCGCGGAGGGCAGGATGGGTGAGGCTTGCAGCGAGTTTTACGAGCTGGCGCGATTCGGATTTCGCCACTGGCGCGCCTATTGGTACCAAGCGGTGGCGCTGCACCTTGCGGGCGACAACCAGAAGGCCCGCGCCATCCTGCGCGAGCTGACGGCCGCGGTGCCGGATTTTGCCCCGGCGAAGGCCCTGCTGGCGAATCTCGCTGAGCCGCCGGCGACGCCGACGGCCCAGCCCGCCGCGGCGGTGCGGCCGACTCTGAGCCCGGCTCAGGACGCCGTCCAATTCCTGGCTGAACTCGGCCTGCAACGCGACGGAACGCCACTTCGCCTGCATCTCGGCTGCGGCGAGCAGCATTTCGCCGGCTACGTGAATATCGATTACCCGCCGTCGGAGCACACGTGCCAGACCAAGATCGGCGCGGACGTCTTCGCGGACATTACCAGGCTCCGGCTTCGCGCCGGGTCGGTCGACGAAATCCGGCTGCACCACGTTTTCGAGCACTTCAAGCGATCGGATGCGCTCGCGATGCTCATCATCTGGCACGAAGCGCTCAAAGTCGGCGGCCGATTGCACATCGAGACGCCTGACATCGATGGCTGTGCGCGTCAGTTGGTCTCCGACATTCCGTTCAGCACCAAACAAGTGGTCCTGCGCCATTGCTTCGGATCGCAGGAGGCCGGTTGGGCGATTCACTACGACGGGTGGAGCGACGCCAAATATCGCCATGTCCTCGAGCGGCTCGGATTCCGAGTCCAGACCAAGACCTGGCGCTGGCCGCATCCGCCGCATCTGGCGAATGTCGAGGCAATGGCGGAGAAGATCCGGCCGATGACGCGCGAGGCGCTGCTGGCGGCGGCCGACGAGATACTCGCGGAATACATTACCGCCGACGTTCCGAGCGAACGTGGCATGTGTGAAGTCTGGCGATCGGCCATGCGCGATTTTCTGGCCTCGTCGGTTCCGACTCCTTGCGACAGTGCGCCGATGCCCACGGAAGTGAGTGGGCCGAAACTTGCGGTGCTCGATGCTGCGGCGACGCGGGTTGGTTTTGACAATGACGATCCCGCCTCAAACGGAGAGTACCGCGTCGCACGAGCGCTGATCCAGCCGGGGCAGATCGTCCTGGATGTGGGTGCGAACGTTGGCGACTGGAGCCGGTTCGTGTTGAGAGCTGCCGCTGGCGTGGAATTGCATGCGTTCGAGCCCACGCCGACCACGTTCGCACGTCTCAACCAGAACCTCGCCGGTACTGGCGCCCGCTTGCACCCGGTGGCGCTGAGCAATGGGACCGGGGAGAAGGTGCTGTATCAGCTCGAGGACCAGGACCGATTTTCCGGGATGAATTCGTTCTATCGGCGGCCCGGTGAGGAAGCCCGGCTCGGAGTTAGGGCGATTGGCACGTCGGTCGCGGCCCAGTCGTTGGACTCGTTTCTTGACGCGCAAAGGCTCCCGGCGGTCGATTTCCTGAAGATCGATACGGAAGGAGCTGAGGTCGACGTGCTCCGCGGGGCGGAGAGGCATCTCGCATCGGGCGCGATCAAGGTGATCCAATTCGAATATGGCGGCACCTATCGCGACGCCGGCGTGACCCTGGCGCAGGCTTTCCAACTGTTCACGAAAGCAGGCTATCGAGTCTTTCGCATCGCAGGAGAGGGACTGGTTCCCATTCCGGTATGGCAGGAGGGATTGGAAAACTATCGCTACGCAAATTATCTGGCGCTCGCGCCCGGTGCGCACCCGCATCTTTTCCACGCGGGGACCCAGCGCAACGAAGCGCCGGTGTCAGCCGCCCCGACGGTGGTGGCGGTGAAACTGCAGGGAGGGATGGGAAACCAGATGTTCCAGTTTGCCGCCGGCCTCGCGCTCGCGCGGCGAACGGGAGCCCGGCTCGTCCTGGATCGGAGCTTCCTTCTCGATCGCACGCCGCGACCGAACTTCACCTATCGGAACTACGACCTCGATCTCTTCGAATTGCCGGAGGACTGCGAGGTGGTGAACGCGCTTCCCGGATCGACGGCTCGCGCGTTGTCGACCTACCAGGAACCGCACTTCCATTTTGATCCCCGTTTCGAAACCGCCGGGCCGAACACGTACCTCGACGGGTACTGGCAGTCTCCCCGGTACTTCGGGAACTCCCTCGGGGAGATTCAACGGACGTTCCGCCAGTTCCGGGTCTCCCTGACCGGGCGGCAACAGACTCTCCTTGATGAAATTCGCGGCCGCAATTCGGTCTGCTTGAACGTGCGCCGCACGGACTATGTCACGAATCCAGCGGCGAACGCCTGTCACGGTGTCTGCTCCGAGGGGTACTTCCAAAACGCAGTCGCACATGTTCAGGACCATGTGCCGGGAGCGCATTTCTATATCTTCTCTGATGACATCGACTGGTGTCGAAGCGCCAACCTGGTGAACGGCGCGCCGTGCACCGTCGTGAGTCACGACTATGCCGGCGAGCGGTTTGGCGGTTATCTGCAGCTCATGATGGCCTGCCGCCATTTCATCATTCCCAACAGTTCGTTTGCCTGGTGGGCCGCCTTTCTGGGCGCCGGTCCGGAAAGCGTCGTGGTTGCTCCCACGCCTTGGTTTAATGACCGGAATGCCAACTACGGCGATCTGACGCTGGCGCGCTGGCACCTCATCGACCGCCTGGCTGGTCCGCGCGAGCAGGTTGCGGCGGACGCGACGGCCTCCGACGCCAACCCTCGTGCGAGCCGCGCCGGCTCGAACCGGCGACCACTGGTTTCGGTCGTGGTCAACTGTCACAATTACGCCGAATACCTGCCGGGTGCGGTCACCAGCGTGTTGGATCAGACGTTTCGCGATTTCGAGATTGTGATCGTGGACGACGGCAGCACCGATGATTCGGCGGCGGTCGCCCAGCGGTTGATCGATTCCAACCGGTCTGGCATCGCGATCCGGCTGCTTCGACTGGCGGACGTCGGTCCGACGGCGGCCCGAAGCCACGGCATCGCGCAATCGCAGGGAAAATATTTCGTGCCACTGGACGCCGACGACCTGATGGCGCCGGGCTTTCTGACGGCAACCGTCCCGGTACTCGAGGCGGACAAGGCGATCGGGTTTGCCTACGTCGACACGGTCTACTTTGGCGACACGCAGCACCGTCATCACCAGCCGGAATACGATTTCGAGCGGCTCGCGACCGCGAACTTCATCAGCTACTGCTCGCTCGTGCGCCGCGAGGCGTTTGATGCCGCCGGGGGGTACGATCCGGAGAATTGGGGCTATTATGAAGACTGGGACCTCTGGATCCGGTTGGGTGAAGCCGGCTGGTACGGCCGTCATGTGTCGGAGCCGCTGTTTCGCTACCGGCACCACTTTGCCAGTTCGTTGAGCTACTTTGCCCGCCGCCTGGATCCGGTCTATCGCGCGTACGTCGTGTCGCGCCATCCCGGACTCCATTCGCCCGCGGAGCTGCGCGAGGCGCAACGCCTCGTGGCCGAAATGCCGGCAGGGTGGCAGGGTCGCCCGCCATTCCGGGATCGCCAACGGATTCTTTCAGCGCTGAAAGCGGACCCGCGCAACCGACACCTGCGATACTTTCTGGCCCTGACCCAGCATCGGACGGGAGACCGCGCGGGAGCCATCGCGACCCTGGAGGCGTTGCTGGTCGATGAACCGACGGATGCGCTAGCGCGATCGACCCTGCACGACTGGCAGCACGAGCCGGCGCCATCGGCCGCGGCGACGCCGCCGGCCATCGTTCCGGAGACGCGGCGTGCGGACGCATCGTTGCGGCACCAGGGCCCGACCGTGTCGGTGATCACGCCCTGTTACCGCCAGGCGGAGTTTTTGGGCGAAGCAGTGGACAGCGTCGTTCAGCAGACCTTCACCGATTGGGAGCTGATCATCGTCAATGACGGCAGTCCGGACGAAACGAGCCGCGTGGCCCGCGAATTGATCGCGCGCCATCCGGACCGGCGCATCCGACTGATCGAACAGGAAAACCGGGGACTCGCCGGCGCGCGCAACGCGGGGATCCAGGTCGCCGCCGGGAAATACATCCTGCCACTGGATGCGGACGACAAGATCCACCCGGAGATGCTGGCGAAGACGGTCGGACTGCTCGAGGCGAACCCCGGGATCGGAATTGCCTACACCGATTACGTCTATTTCGGGCACCAGACGCAGCGGTTGTTCACCACCGAGTACAATTTCAAGACGCTGTGCACGGCCTTCAACCAGTTCACGTGTACTTCGCTCTATCGACGCGAGGCGTGGTTGGCCGTCGGGGGTTACAACCCCAACATGGTGTCCGGGTATGAGGACTGGGACTTCTGGATCGGCTGCGGCGACCATGGGTTCGTGGGCCGGCGGATCCCCGAGGTGCTGTTCTATTACCGCACGAAAGCTCGCAGCATGGTGTCTGACGCGAAGGACCGGCATGCGGCGTTGTTTTCCCGGATCGTGCTGAATCATCCGCACCTCTACCCGCCGGAGACGGTCAGGCAGGCAACGGAAATTCTCGCCGGATCCGGATTGCTGTCGCCGACGCGCCCTGCGCCCGGCACGTCGCAGCACCGCGCCCTCGTCAGTATCTGCATCCCGACCTATAACGGCGAGGAGTTCCTCGCCGAAGCGGTCACCAGCGCCGCACGGCAGACCTATCCGGCGATTGAGATCGTCATTTCGGACGATGGTTCGAATGACCGCACGGTCGCGATCGCCGAATCGATCCTCACGTCCAGCTCCCGCCCGTGGCGGATCGTGCGACATCAGCGCCACGGCCTGGTCGGCAATTGGCGGCGCTGCATCAGCGAGGCGAGGGGAAAATACATCAAGTTCCTTTTCCAGGACGACGTGCTCGAGCCCGAGTGCGTGGCCGAGCTGGTGGCGGTCGCCGAACGCGATCCGGAGATTGGATTGGTGTTCTCGCCGCGGAAGATTGAACGGCGTGGTGGGGCCAACGGCAGTGCCGTGCTCGATGCGGCCTTCCGCGATGCGGTGGACGTCCATCAGGCCTGGGCGCGTCTCGACGCAGTGCAGCCTGGCGCGCAATTGCTGCAGGATCCCAATCTGCTCGAGAATCCCATCAACAAGGTGGGCGAGCCGACGACCGTGCTCCTGGTGAAGTCGGCGATCGAGACGGTGGGCGGCTTCGATTCCGAGTTGAAGCAGCTGGTCGATGTCGAAATGTGGCTGCGGATCATGACGCGATACAAGGTCGGGTTCGTCGATCGCGTCCTCTCGTGTTTCCGGCTGCATGAAAAGCAGACGACGCAGGCAAACCTGAAGGCAGGATTGATCGCGGAGGACTGGCGCCGTTTCTACGCGAAGCTGGCCACCGATGCGTCGTTCGCCGGGCTGCCGCCGCATCACCGGGCAACCGCGGCCGAACGCTGTGCGCGGCTTGGCGGAGTGCGGACACAGGGAGACCTCGGTCAATTTCGCGAGAGCATCCAGCTGGCGCAGAAGTTCGTGGCCGAACGCCGGCTGCCGGAGGCGATCGCCACCTTGCGCCGCGCCTTGAGCACCGCGCCCACGCCCGAGGCTGGGGCCCAGGTGAAAACGCTGCTCGCATCGCTGGAAGGCGGTTCGGGGGCGCAGGTCCAGTCGGCGCCGGCGGTGGAGGCCGTCCGGAAGACATCGCCATCTCCGGTCAACGAGAATGTCGACCGGCTGCTGGCCGCCCACGCGGCCAATCCGCGCGACCTGGAACTCCAACGTCAGGTCTCGGAATTGCGGAAACAGATTGCGGGAGTTCTTCGTCGGACCCGACCGTCGGAGCTGCCGACCTTGTTCCGCGGCGCCTTGGGCAAAGTGTACCGGCGTCTTTTGAGTGGCGGACCCCAGGAAAACGGGGGGCAGGTTGACATCGCTCCCGCTGCGGACGCGTGGGCGGCGCCCGATCTCAATCCCGGTCCGTTGCTGGCCGCGATGCTGGAATGGCCGGCTTACCGGATCGGAGCTCCGCTGGCATTTGAGAAAGTCCCGGAATGGATGATCGACGATTATCTCGACTACATCCTGGCTGTCCCGCCGGCCTTCGGGCGCGCCGGAGAGGCGGAGGACTACGCAAGATACCGCGCCACCGTGCTTGACGCGGTGATACGCCTGACCACCGGCGTCGCGCCGGACGATCGCGTGATGAAAATTGCGACTCATGTCGCCATGCGCGCCAACTACATTCCGCTCTATTGCAGCCGCTCGAATACGAAGGATCTCATGGCGAACCGGGCGCGGCTCCTGGAGTACGTGCTGACCCAGAAAGGGGCCACGCTCGATGGCGCTTCCGAACGGCAGCGCCCCATCCGGGATCGAATCCGGGTCGGCTACCTGAACGCGCATTTTGGACCGCAGACCGAGACTCACGTCACGCTGCCGACGCTTCAGCTTGATCGCGCTAGGTTCGAAGTGCGGCTGTTCACGCTCCGCGCCACCGGCAGCGCGCTGGAAACCCATTGTCGTTCACTGGCGGACAGTTTCGTCGTGCTTCCGGCGGAGCTGGAAGCGCAGGCGAAGGTCATTCGGGACGCGGAGCTCGACGTGCTGATCGTCGGGACGAACGTCACCGCCGTCACGAACCAGATTGCGCTGCTCACGCTGTACCGTTTGGCGCCACTGCAATTGGTGTCGTACTGCTCGCCGATGACCACGGGGATGAGACATGTGGACGGTTACCTTACCGGAAGCTTGATCGGTCCGGAGTCGGTCGCGGACCAATTCACGGAAGAGCTGGTGGTCTGCGACGGAGCACCGGGATGTCTCGACTATTCGCATGAGGTTCCGGCGACGAAGACATTTACGCGCCGGGCTCTCGGCCTCGCCGAAGACGACGTCGTGTTCCTGAACGCGGCGGCATGCTACAAGATTCCTTTCGAGGTCGTCGACGGCTGGGCGCGGGTTCTTCGCGCCGTGGACCACTCGCGACTCGTCCTGATGCCGTTCAATCCCAACTGGTCGAACGTGTTTCCGGTCGAGCCGTTTGAGCGTGCAGTCTTCGCGGCCCTGGCGCGCCATGGTGTCGCCCGGGAACGGGTATTGATCATCCCGTCACTGCCCTCGCGTTCCGACGTGAAGGAGATCGAGAAACTTGCGGACGTCTACCTTGATACGTTTCCATTCTCCGGCAGCTTGTCCGTCATCGATCCCCTGGAGCTTGGCATCCCCGTCGTGGCCCAGGAAGGAACGTCGCCCCGGGCGAGAGCGGCCGCAGCGCTGCTGCGCGCCATCGGGATGGAGGAACTGATCACGACCGACGACGCTGGCTATGTGGCGACGGCCTGTCGCCTGGGCGATGATGCCGGCTATCGGCGGGAAATCCGGGCCAAAATCGGGGCGCGCATGCAGCGCGGGCCGGGGTTCCTCAATCCGGCGGCGTACGGCGCGCAACTGGGCAAGATTTTGGAGTCCTTGGTCCGTCGCCGGGGCGCGGACTGCCGAACGGCCGCACCCGTGCTCGCGGCCTAAGCCCATGACCGAAGGGGAGAACACGTCGACGGTTCGCCGCGTCAGCGCGTGCTACTACAATACGTGGGCGGACGGCCTGGAACAAACGGAGGCGTATTTGCGGCAACTGCCGCAGATGGACCTGGCGCCACGCGTGAGCGATCCGCGGGACACGGCATTGATGAAGAAAGCCCGGCTCGACTGCGATTGGTACGGCGAGAATGCACGGTGTTTCTCCGCGCTGGCCCGCGCAGGAATGGAATTTCGCCCCGCCTGGGTGGCAGGGAGGCGGGGCACCCTCGATTTTCTTCGTCCGGCCGACGCAACGGATGTGGAGCGGTGGCTCATCTTCATGGCGCACCAGCCGCAATCGCTGGGTGTGCTCGCCGGACGCGTTTTCAGCGTGCTGCGCGGTGCCGGCGTGCGGATCGTCTACTATGCCTTCGACGAGGCGAGCCGGTTCATGCCGTGCTTCCGCGAGATCGCGCCGCACCTCGACGTGCTGATTCACGACGAATCGCCGCTGGATCCGGCTGGTGAGGCGGCCCTGCGGCCGGAGTGCCTGCGCATTCACCGGAGCTGGGTCGCCAACGTCATTCCGTTTTCGGTCCCATTTAACGAGGCGCCCGAAGATAAGATCGTGTTTCTGGGCTCGCAAGCGGGTCTGACCGACCATCGGCGGAGGCAAATCGATTTTCTACGTCGCAAGTTCAAGGATCGCTTCGTCGCGAGCTGCGATCACTCGATCGCCATCGCTGACCGGCCGCAGCTCAACCGGTTCAAGGTCGGATTCTGCCCCGAGGGGCGGAAGTTCAGCACACCGGCGATGCGCCGCACGCACACCGACCGCCCGTTCTGGTCCGGATGCCTCGGGCTGGTGCCCGTCTCGGAGAACTCCCTCACCGGCGATCGCCTCGATTCGCTCGCGGCCGAAGGATTGATTCGGAGCTACCCGCACGGCGATCTCGCCGCGCTCGCCGAAGCCTGTGAGCGGGCGCTGGCCGCCAGCAATGCCGAGCGGCGGCGGATCTACGAGCATTTCAACCGACACGAGACCGTCGGCACGGTGGTGGCCAACGCCATCGAGGCGACACACGGCTGCGAAACCGCGCGGGCCGACGGTGACGAGTCGCGCGCCACGACCATTCTCCGATGATCTACCGGAACGTCTTCAATACCCGCGACGACGCCGCGGTCCTGTTCGACATCTGCATCCCGTGCTGGGAACTCAGCGCAAAGCTGAAGCAGACCATTGACGGACTCACCAACGGGCCGGGACGCGTCAGCGTGCCGGCGCGCCTGATCGTGGGCGTCGAGAAACAGAGCGTCGTCCGCAATCGCGCGGCGTGTCTGGCCGCCAGCCGTTCTCCGTTTGTCCTCTGGCTGGATGACGATGTCGTCTTCGACCGCCCCGAGTGGGATGCCGCCTTGTGGGAGGAAATCGTCCGCAACCCACGCGCCGGTATCATCGGCGTCCGGGTGAAGCACTGGCAATGGCTGGACCGGACTCCGATGCGCCCGGATGGTCTCGTCGAGGACGTTTGCGGGGCGGTGATGATGACCCGCCGGCTTTCCGGCGTCGGATTCGACGACAACTACGTCGGATCGCAGTGGGAGGACACGGACTACTGTTTTGCCGTGCGACAGGCCGGATACGACGTGGTCCAGAACAACAATCTTTCCGTGATTCACTACAACGAGCAGAAAAACGGCGATCACACGCACAACCGAGCGTACTTCAACCGCAAGTGGGGGACCTGTCGGTAGGAGGCGCGATGCCCTGGTCATTTGATTACCTCATCGTCGGCGCCGGGTTTTCCGGGCTCGTGCTGGCGGAAAGGCTCAGCAACGAACTGGGGGCGAGCTGCCTGGTGGTCGACCGTCGCGCTCACATCGGCGGAAACTGCTACGATGAACACGACGACCACGGAGTCCTCGTGCACCGGTACGGTCCGCACTATTTCCGCACCAACTCGTCCGCGGTCCTCGATTACCTCTCGGGGTTCACCGACTGGCGCAAAGTAACGTATCGGGTCCTGTCTCACACCGAGGGGCGGTATTGGAGTTTCCCGATCAATCTGAAGACGTTCGAGCAGTTGGTCGGCCGCGTTTCGACCGACGAGGAGTTCGAGACGTACCTGGCGCAATCCCGCCTTCGCATCCCGGAGCCGCGCAACTCCGAGGAAGTGGTCCTCGCGCAGGTTGGGCCCGAGCTGTTCCAGCGGTTTTTTGCCGGCTACACGCGCAAACAGTGGGGCCTGGAACCGCGGCAGTTGGATCCCTCGGTCTGCGCACGGATACCCGTTCGGACCAATCGCGACGACGCCTACCTGACGGAGCGTTTCCAGGCGTTGCCGGCCCAGGGCTACACCCGGCTGTTCGAGCGCATGCTGAGTCGTTCCCCGCGGGTCAAGGTCCTGCTGAAAACCGACTACCGGGAACTGCGCAGCCAGATCCAGTGCGGTCATCTGATTTTCACCGGCCCCATCGACGAGTATTTCGACCACTGCTACGGCGCGCTGCCGTATCGGAGCCTGCGGTTCGAAGCCGAGTCATTTGGTCCGGCGGAGCTCGAAAGTCGGGTCGCGATCTCCGGCAAGCGCGGATTCTGGCAACCCGCGCTGCAGGTGAATTATCCGAACGACGAGGCCTTCACGCGGATTGTGGAGTTGAAGCACGCGACCGGACAGATCTGCGAAAACACGACGATCATCCGTGAGTATCCGGAGCCGCACGGGCCCGGAAATGATCCGTACTATCCGGTGCCGTCCGCCTCGTCGCGGGCGCTGTACGCCCGGTACGAGGCAAGGGCGCGGGCCGAACGCGCTGTGACCTTTGTTGGCCGTCTCGGCACGTATCGCTACCTCAACATGGACCAGGTCGTCGCGGCGGCGCTCGTCGAGTTCGAACGTCTGAAAACCAGGTTGGCGGCGTGAAACCCATGCGCACCCTGATCGCCATTCCCGTCTTCAACCGGCTCCGCGTCGCGGAGCTCTGCCTGGCGAGCGTGTACCGGAACCGCGGGAACGCCGTCGTGCACGTGTACAACGATCACTCGACGGAATTCGAGGGAGCGGTGCTCGCGCCGTACTGCGACGAACTCTTCGAGCTGCCGCCCCCCCCAACCCCGATCATGGAGTCCAATCCGCAGGGTCGGGGAATCCATCACCTCCGCTGGCACCAGTTCCGCGATTTTCTCCGCCGGCCGGAATTCGATCACCTGTATTTCGCCGATTCCGATGCGCTGCACGATCCGCGCTTCATGGAGGTGCTCGAAGTCCTCGTCCGGATGATGGACGCGAACGGCGAGCGGATTCCGGTTTGTCTCTACAACTCCGCGTTCCACGCGATTCCATTCAACCAGATCTGCGGTAACGGCGAGATCCTGATCCGTAAGAAGGCGCCGGGGATCTCGCATCTCTACAACCGCGAAATGGTCGAGATCATCGTTCGCGAGCTCGACCGCATGGGCGGCGATCCGAACTACCATTGGGATTTTATCGCGCCGGCCTTTCTCAACCGACCATTTCTGACCACCGGGACATCGTACGTTGAACATCTCGGCGCTGTTCCTGGCTCGATTCACACCGAAGCAGGGGATTGGAATCGCGATCGCGCGGTCAATCCCACCCCATACCTCGCGGCCGCGCGCCAACCGGCGATCGATTACCTCGAAGGCCGCGCGGCGGTTTTCGACGATCGAGTCGTGGCCTGACGGTCGGCGTGACGGGCGCCAGTTCGATTGGTGAAGCCCGACGTCCCTGTCGGGCTGAAATCGAGTGCATTGCTGAAGCCCGATGAGGACATCGGGCTCCACCAAAGATGACGCAACCATTTTGGTTGGCCGCCTTGGCGCGACGCGGAGTGCGCCCCACCATGATCGACTCGATCGATGAGATTGATCGATGTAGGGCGGGGTCACCTGACCCCGCCGATGGGTGAAAATGGATCGAGGCGGGGTCAGGCGAGGCCACCCGATCATCAAACCGGCGGAAAGCCCCGACGGCGGTTGCGGCTACGCCGCGATCTGGCCGGCCTCGGCGAGGCGGGCAATCACCTGTTGCAGCGGCTTGTCCCACTCGGTCGCGACTGCCTGCCGGAACACGGTGGCGGTCGGATACCACGGGCTGTCGCTGCGATGAAGGAGCCAGCGCCAGTCGGGCGCGAAGGGGAGGAGAACCCAGACCGGCCGGCCCACGGTGCCGGCGAGGTGCGCGACCGACGTGTCGACGCAGATCACAAAATCGAGCGCATCAATCGCGGCTGCAGTGTCGCTGAAGTCGCGGAATTGGGGCCCGATGTTCGCGACATTGGCGAACGTCGCCAGCCGCTCCGCGTCCGCCGTCGTTGGATTTTTTTGCAGACTGAAGAATTGGACGTGCGGCAGCGCGTGAAACACCTGCTCAAACGTGGCGAGCGGGATGGAACGATTGCGATCGTTCTCGTGCTGCGGGTTTCCATTCCAGACGACGCCGACCCGCAGCCCCCCGGCGCGGGAGCGGATCACCGCGCCCCATTCGGCGAGCTTTGTGTCCGGCGCGTTCACGGGTGAAACGGAAGGGATTGTCTCGAGGTCCGTGCCGAATTCGTGCGGCAGGCTGAGAAGCGGGCAGAAGCAGTCGAAAGCGGGGAGCGGCTCGTCCGAGCCAATAATCTGTTGCAGTCCCGGGACGTTCGCGAGGAGCGCTTTGAGAGCCGGCTGGACCTCGAGCACGACCCTCGCGCCGCGCGCCGCCAGCAGCGGAATGTATCGGGCAAATTGAAGCGTGTCACCGAGTCCCTGTTCGGCGTGCACCAGGATCGTCTTGCCGGTCAGCGGAGTGTCGGCGTGCCAGCGCACGCGGTCGGCGAAGCGTGCGATCTCGGCGGGGGTGCGGCGGCCCAACCGCCGCTCGTACTCGGCCCAGCCGCGGCGGAGATCTCCCGTCACCAGCGCGGTGAACCCGATGTTCAGCCGGGTGATATCCGATTGCGGATCGAGTGCCGCGGCTTGCTCGTAAACGGTCAGCGCTTCCTCGCGGCGTCCGAGCGCCGCGAGCACATTGCCGAGATTGTTGTGCGCATCCGATCCGCGCGGATCGAGGGCGATCGCGCGACGGAGCGCCACCTCTGCCTCCGCCTGTCGGTTGAGTTTGTTCAGCGCAAATCCGAGATTCGTCCATCCGCCGGCAAACTCGGGAAACCGCGTGACGAGTTCCCGTTGGTGAACCTCGGCTTCCGGCCAGCGTTTGAGCTCGAGCAGGCAGGCCCCGATGTTGTTCAGGAGTTCGGCGTCGGGCGATTCGAGCGAGGTCAGATGCCGATACGCCTCGAGCGCTTCGGCGAAGCGCTTTTCCTTCTGCAGGCTCGTCGCGATGTTTCGGCCGGCTTTCGCGTGCCGCGGGTTGAAGGTGAGGCAGAGCCGGTAGGCCTGGCGGGCGTCTTCGAAGCGCCCCTGGTCCTGGCGCGCCGTGCCGAGCCCGAATAGCGCATCGGCGGAATTCGGCCGGAGCGCGATCGCGCGAAAATGCGCCTGTTCCTCCTCCGCGTGACGACCGCACAGGCCGCATGCGAGTCCGAGATTGTAATGGGCGTCGTAGGACTTCGGATCCAGTTCGGCCGCCCGGCGATAGGAGCCGATGGCGTCCTCGATCCGACCCGACGCCTTTTGCACATTCCCGAGATTGACGAGCGCATCGACGTACCGGGGATCGAGGCGGACGGCCTGCATGGCGGCGAGCATCGCCTCCTGATTTCGTCCCAGCTTGAGCAGGGCGACACCAAGGTTGTTCTGCACCGTGGCATTTCGTGGCGCCAAGGTGGCCGCGCGACGGTACGACTCCGCCGCGGCCGTCCAATTGCCGCGCAGCGCGTGCGCCCCGCCAAGATTTTGGTGGGCATCGGCGAACTTCGGATTGAGCCGCACCGCGCTTTGGAAAGCCGTGATCGCCTCATCGCTCTGGTTCGTTCCGAGCAGCGCATTGCCGAGACTGAAGAATGCCTCCGGCGCCTTCGGGCTGGCCACGACCGCCGCCTTCAGGGAGGCAATGCCCTCGTCCATCCGGTGCAACGCCACCAGGGCGATCCCACGGAGCCGCAGCGCGTCGCCGTGTCTCGGATCGAGCTTGAGGATCTGGGCATATGCGGCTTCCGCCTGTTCAAGCCGGCCCGCCTGATGAAGCGCGATGGCGCCCGCCAGGAGCTTCTGAGTCGTAACGTGTTGTGGCTTCGGCGAAAGAGGCATCTGCACCTTGCTAGATATCGTCAATTTTTCACCGAAATTGAGCGGATTGGTGACGATATCTCCCCGTTCCCTTACCGATGGTCACCTGGTCCACCGAGAACCGCTCCGCGTTCCCAACTGCTGGCGTTGCGTCCTGTTTTGTCCCTGGACTCAGCCTCTGCCTGATCGTCAGGAACGAGGCCGAAAATATTGAGCGCTGCCTCACGTCGGTTGAGGGAGCTGCCGACGAGGTTGTCGTCGTCGATACGGGCTCAACGGATGGCACGCAGGACATCGCCGCCCGACTCGGTGCCCGCGTAATCCAATCCGAGTGGAGACATGACTTTAGCGAGGCACGAAACCTGTCACTCGCGAATGCCCAGCGCCGCTGGATTCTGGTGCTCGACGCCGATGAGGTACTGCAGGAGGAGGCCGGAAAGCGCGTCCGCGCCCTCTTGGCGGAGCACACCGCTGCCGGGGATCCAGCGGCCGCATTCAACCTGATCAACAAGAGTTCTTCAGATGGCGGTCGCACCGGTACGACGGCGCATTTGGTCCGGCTTTTTCCGAATCGACCGAATATCCGTTACCGCTACCCAATTCACGAGCAGATCGCGCCGAGCCTGTTGGAGGCGAGGGTCCCGATCGTGGATACCGACCTGGTCATTCTTCACTCCGGATACGCGGATCCGGAACACAGTCGGGCCAAGCAGCGGCGGAACCTGGCGATCCTCGAACGGCAAATTGCCGCCGGCCGCGATGTGTCGCCCCTGACGTATTTCATGGTTGCCGGGTGTCATCTCGACCTGGGCGATGTCGAGACGGCCCTCGCGCGCTACGAGGACAGCCTTCGATTGGCGGGAGGGCGGGCCGCGGTGGGTGAGGTGCCTGCCGGGGCGCTCGTTCGAATCGTCGAGTGTCTGGTTCGGTTGAAACGGTACCCAGATGCAATTGCCCGTTCGGGGCGTGAGCCGGACGCGACCTGGCATCCGGAAATGCTCGCCCTTCGCGCCCAGGCCGAAGCGGCGCTCGGGCGGACCGAAGAGGCGCGACACGCGTACGAAATGATCTTCGGGTGTCCCGATCGCCCCCGGTTTCCCGCCTGCGACTTCGCCCGACTCAAAATCGAGGCCCTGGGTTTTTTGGCGGACTACTGGCGCCGAAAGGGCAATCCGGCTCGAGGCGTGGCGCTCCTGCGCGCTGCCGTTGCCATCAAGAACGGTGCCGCCGGCTTCGACGGCGGCGAGCTGCAGCCGCTGTACGACACCCGCTGAGCGTTGGTCGTCGCCACCTCGTCGCTGGGCCGGCCCGACTTCATTGTGGCTGCGAGCGCCAGCGAGCGGGCGCATTCGTGGTCAACGGAGTGCATGCCCCGCGGGTCGAAAGCGCGGCGCCGGTCCCTCGTGGCGCGAGCAAGCTCGCGGCCTACATCGGTGGCAGTTTTGCCGTACGCCGCCCGCGGCCTACATCGCTGGCGGCCGCGTCGTACGCCGCCCGCCGCTCGTGGGCTACATCGTTGGCGGCCGCGCCGTAGGCCGCCCGCTTGCGGGCGCTATCGTGCGAACCCTGGACGCGGGCACTTCCTTCGATCCCAAAAATGCGAAGGCCCCGGCGTTTAACCGGGGCCTTGTAGCACAACACGAACGAACTACTACCTGACTCGAGTGGCCCGGCTCCGACGGATCCACCGTGTGGATGGTATCGGGTCCGGCGCCTCCAGCCGGGGCCTCCGCAGGGATCCTGGCCTCTTCCGCTTTTGCCTGGCCGCCGTTTTGAGGCGGCGGCCAGGTTTGGGCGAATCAGGACAATCCCTGAACGGAGAAACCTTACTGGATGAGGCGAAGAGCGGTTTGGGCGCTCTGGTTGGCCTGGGCCAGCATCGCGGTGCCGGACTGGACGAGGACGTTCCAGCGTGCGAGCTGGGTCGATTCCTGCGCCACGTCCACATCGGTGATGCGGCTGTTGGCTGCCTGGAGGTTGGCCTTGTTCGTCGTCAGCACTTCGGAGGCGAAACCAAGCCGGCTCTGTTCGGCACCGTTGTTGGCGCGCATCGTCGCAACGTTCTGGATGGCATTGTTGATGACATCGATGCTTCCGATGCTGGCCAGCGTTCCGCTGCCGTTCGTGTCCGAGAGGGCTTCGACACCCGAACCATTTACGCCCGTGCTGCCCGTCAGATCCTTCGCGGTGATCACGACCTGTTGGGTCGAGTCCTGCGAAACGTCCGCCGTGGTGGTGGCGGTGCCGAACAGGGAGATGTTGTTGAACTTCTCCTTGCTGAGGGAATCGAGCTCCTTCTGCAGTTGCTTGAATTCCGCATCATAGTTCGACAAGTCCGACGAGTTCTTCGTCGGGTCCTGGTAGAGGGTCCACAACTGCGACATGCGGTCGAGGACCTTGCCGGCCGTCTGGAGAACACCGTCCTGGGTCTGCAGGAGGCTGGTCACGTTACCGATGTTGGCGCTCGCTGCATCCGAACGGTTGGCGGCAGCGGACAACTTCATCGACACGGCCAGACCACCGGCATCATCCGACGGGCTGACGATCTTCGATCCGCTCGAGAGCCGGTTCAGGCTCTTTTGCAGGCTCGAGGTGGAAGACGCGAGATTGTTGGCGGCAATCGTCGCGGCGTAGTTGGTATTAATCACGACTGACATGGTTCTATCCTTGATCTTAATGCGACTATCCGTCGTCGCCACGGGCCCTGATAAGCGGCGCGGGCCTCGCCGTTCGAGGCAGATGCCTCAAAGTTGTTTCCGTGCGCCGCAACCGCGCGGCGCACGTAAAACTGATGGGGAGAAATCTCTCAAGGAACTGGCGGGATCGTCGGCCAACCGCTGGCCGGCAATCTC
>DASZYH010000092.1:0-5225 GCA_035545515.1 Opitutaceae bacterium | reverse complement strand
CCGTTCGATCACCGGGGCGGGGGTGGGGAGGAACGGGCAAGCCGGTGGAACGACCACCCCACGGTCGGTGTTGCGAGGTTGGTGGTGTGCTCGTCGGCAAGAAGTGGCATCGAGGGTGGCCCGGCTGGCCGCGATGACTTCGTCGACCCAGGCGGAGTGGACGACCGGCTGAGGGCCCGACATCCGCGAGGCACAGAGTGCGAGTTGAAACGCGGGGTAAAGCGGAAGAGTGGTGCGCTGCCTCCATGGTCCAGCTAAAAGCGTCAGCCACTCGGGGTTCGGAAGCCGGCGCAGCAATCGCCCAGCCGGAAGACCGATACCGTCGCTTCCGCTGTCGCGGGAGAACAGAACGTCACCCGACACACCGGCCGCCAGGTGCGCAACGCACTCGACCGGTGATTGTGCACGGGATGCAATGTGAACCCCGGATGCGGTGGGCGGAAATCCCGCCTCGGACAAGATAGCGCGCGCGCGGGTCAAGTCTTCCGAAGGGAAAAGGCAGCGAATCGGCGCGACGGACTCGATGAACGCCACGTTCCGATGGAAGCAAGTTTGGAACATCCAGCCGTCGACCAGGAAAAACAGGAGGCCCGCGCGGGATAATACGTCGTGAAGCCGGCAGATTGCCGCGGTGCGAGCAAGGCTCTGTAGTTTGGCCGCCGCGCTCAGACCATCCAGTTGCGATCGGATTTCGTCGGGACAGGCGATGGCCTGCAAGTCGTGGCGCAGCGCATGATGGAGGAGCAGCAGTGCTCCCTGCTCGCGGCCAAGCCAAAGCGCCTGGTTCCAATCAATTTGAGCGTGCGAGCAATTGTCACCCGAATCATCCGGCCCTTCGCTGAGGCATGAACGCGCGGCGCGACGCAGCAGTTCGTATTCGGCAGTCGAGGAACCCACGGACGATGGTGGGGTGTGTCCGGGATGGTTTGCGAGCAAAACGGCATGGCTGGAACTTGGAGCCGTCCTCGGGTCGCTGGCTGGCTTGATGGGGAGGTGGAAAGCCGCTTTGAGTTCGCCGGGGATGGCCTCGGCCGGCTTGTACCGGCACTTTTTGTTCGCCGGGAAGGGGGTGAGCGTCCACAGGGGTCCGCATGCCCAATGCGATCTCGCGTCAAAACGCCAGGGGAAGGCGACGTGTCTAAAATTCGGACCAACGCTGCGGGCTGGCGCTATGTACTGCATGGCTTCGGGCTTGAGTCGGAGCTCGAACTGACGGCTCTTCTCGGCGACGAAGCTTGCGGGCGTGCGGCGGACGTGGTGTTGCGCTTCGATGCCGTGCCGGACCGGCTCGATGGGGCAAGCGAACGAGGCGCGTGCTATGCTGCTGGTCGCGGAGAGGTCCTCTTCTGGCTCCCCGGTTTGGTTCGCATTTCGGTTCGCGGTGGCCGGGAAATGACGGTGCAGACTGAAGTCGAGTCGGCGGTGGACCTCCTGCCGGGATTGTTGTTATCGTCACCGCTGGCGGCGCTCCTGCTGCAGCGTGAAATGTTGCCCTTGCACGCCAGCGCCGTCGCCACTTCCCATGGGGCGGCGGTATTTGTCGGCGGCGCGGCGATCGGAAAATCGACGCTGGCGGCGGCGATGGGGCAACGCGGGCTTGTACCGGTGTCGGACGACGTCACGGCGTTGCGGATCGCTGACCATCATCCGCCGGCGGTGATTCCGGGGTGCCCGCGCATCCGGCTCTGGCCCGACGCCGTGGCGGCACTCGGTCTGGACCCGATGCTCCCGGAACTGCGCCCCGGGCTCGCCAAGCGGTGGCTGTCTTTTTCGGGTGGTTTCGCCGCGACCCCCTTGCCGATTGCCGTGATTTGCGTGCTGGATCGCGGCATAACGCCGGCGGGAACGAAACTCGTTCGGGAGCTGGCTGGAATGGCAGCAGTGTCGGCGATGTTCAATGCGGTCTATCGCCCGGCATTTGCCCGCGGCATGGGGCTGGAACGCCAGGTTTTCAGCCAGGCGACTACGCTGGCCAAACAAACGAGGATCGTGTCGTTGACGCTGCCGGCTGATTGTTTCGCACCGGTGGATTTGGCGCGCCGGGTTGTCGAGGAGCTGTGGCCATGACCGGTCTTCTCTGGCTCGCCAGCTACCCCAAGTCCGGTAACACTTGGCTCCGAATCTTTCTGGCCAACCTCGCGAGCGGGTCGAGTGCGCCGGCCGAGATCAATCGCCTCACCACTGCCCAATTCGCCGCACGCGAGCTCTGGGACGATCTGGTGGGCTGGGAGACGTCGGAGTTGCTTCCGTCCGAACGTGAACAATTGCGCCTGCCCGCTCAGATGGCGCTGGCTGCGCGGATGCCGGATACGCCGATCAAAACCCACGAGGTTTTCGCCGATCCCCAGGACGGACGCCGGCGGTTTGCCGCCCCGGCGATCCGGGCCGTGCTCTACATCGTCCGCAACCCGCTCGACGTCGCCGTTTCCCTGAGTCATCACAATGGCGAGAGTCTGGATGAGGCGATCAGTTTCATGAACGATTCGCGGGCGGCTTTGTCCGCGCGAGCGAACGCGCTGCAGGAGTACCAATTGATCTGCGATTGGAGCACTCACGTGCGAAGTTGGGCGGATGCGCCGAATTTGCCGGTGTGCGTGCTGCGCTATGAAGATATGCTCGCGGTGCCGGGACGGACTTTCCTTCGGGCGGCGCAGGCCGCGGGCTGGCCATCGGATCCCGCAGGAGTTGCGCGGGCCGTGGCACAATCACGGTTCGAGGAGTTGCAGCGGCAGGAAGTCGAACATGGCTTTGGCGAACGGATGGCAAATCGGCCATTTTTCCGTCAGGGACGGAGTGGAGTCTGGCGCGGGCAACTTACGGCTCGCCAAGTCGGGCGAATCCTCGAACGTCACGCGGACACTATGCGGCGATTTGGATATCTCGCGGCGGACGGCTCGATTCCCCGCTGAATGCCACCATGGATTCGACGCGTGGCGAATTTCACGATCGAGGATATGTCGTGCTGAAACGCGTGTTGCCGTTCGGCGCGCTGCAGATGCTCCACCACTATTGTCTGCGTTACGCCAAGGGTGAACACGTGGGGAGCGACGCGCTGGTTCCCGGGACGCCGGCTGGATACGGGCATCCCTGCATGGAACGCGTTCTGCAGCAGATCGTCCCGCTGGTCGAACAGGCGACCGGCCGGTCGGTTTTTCCGACCTATTCGTATTTCCGGGTCTACCGGCGCGGCGACACGCTCCCGCGGCATGTCGATCGTCCGGCGTGCGAGATCAGCCTCTCGTTGTGCATCGGCTACACGGGGATCGACGATTGGCCGCTCTGGCTTTGCAGCCCGAAAGGTGACACGCCGGTTTCGTTACGGCCGGGCGAGGGCGTCGCGTACAAGGGCGCGGAACTCGCGCATTGGCGCGAGCCGTTCGCCGGTGACTCGGCGGCGCAGGTCTTCCTGCATTACGTGGATCGCACCGGTCCGTACGCCGAGTGGCGATTCGACAAACGCCCGGGTCTTCGCTTGACTGGCAGCTGATGATCCATCCGGCCCCGCCTCGCGGTCGGGGTGAGGAATTCCGGTTGAATATGACTCAGACGGAGCGCTTGGCGCGTCGCCTTAACCAGGCGAATGGAGCTAGAAGATGATAGAGAAAAAACCACCGGTCCGGCAATCGACAGACCCGCCAGGTTTCGGGCGTGAACACGTGCGGTGAAATCGTCGCGAACTTCTGCCGCACTGATCGCTGGAGCTTCAGCCGGTAGCCGAGTTGGCGGGACCACTCGCCCAGCGGTTCAGTCGGAGCGATGGCCCGGGAGATCTGTCGCACGGCTTCGCGTTTCAAAGCCGAGACGACTCTTCGTTCGTGCGGGAGGGGCTCGAGTGGTGGAGGAACCGGAATCGCGAGTAGATCTCGCGCGAGCTGGGCTGCCTGCAGCACGGGGCGTTCGATGCCCCGGCCGCGCGCGCCAGAAATCAAGGCCGACCAATCTTCGTTTGAACGGCCCAGCACCAGGGCGGCATCGACCAGCCAGAACAGGCGAAACCAACCGTGACGGGCGCCATGCTGGAGAAGATAGAGCGCTTCGATCTGGGGCGGCATCGCCCGGAAGTCGTGGCCCCCAATTCGACAGCGTCCGGCGTGGGTCCAGAGGGAAACTTCATCGTCTGGAATGCCGTCGAGGCGCCAAAGGAGTTCGACGCGCACGCCGGCGGAGGCGTCGTGGTATTCAAATTCCGGTTTTATGCGGATGAATTCACGCAGTTGGCGGGGCGTGAGGTCGAAATCCGGCCGCGTGCGTCGTAGATGGGTGCGCCGTAGCAGCGCATCGGCTTTCGCCACGTCGCTCTTGCGTACCAGCAGATCGATGTCGCCCACGTGGCGCATGCCAATGGCGCCGTAAAGTTGGCGCGAAAGGACCAGGCCCTTGACGGGGATAACGCCGATTCCTTCGCCCTCGAACATGCGAACTAGCTTGAGCTGGATTCCTCCCTGCAGGAGCGCGCGTTGGACCGTGAGTTGGGCGGCGTTCCGAAAACGCCCGGCCACGGCGCTGTCGCACCTTTCCTCGATGATCCCAGGCAACCGTTGATACAGATACGCGGCGACGCGGTGGCGTTGTGCCAAACGCCAGAATTCCTCGCCGTCAACCGGTTCGGCCGGCGGGGAAGGCGCGCCGCGCCGGATCGCGGCGCGCAGCAGGGCGAGGAGGAGGGTCAATTCAGGCGAACAACGGATCTTGGGCTTGAGCACGGACGGAGGCGGGGCGGCAAATGGTCTAGACTCGGCTGCGCGGAGCACCGCCCGGGATGCCGTCATGAGCCCGATCACGCAGCAGGCAAATTTGACGGCGGCCGCACGAACAGTGGCAATCAAGGCCGAATCGGCCGGGCGGCCGGTGGTGAATCATCGGCTCCTCGGCGACGGAATATCCGCCGGATGTCAATTCGGATCTCGAGTGCGCCCGAACCGCCGCGCGAAAATATCAACGCGGCGATTTCAGTGGGAGGGTTTGTACGACGATAGGTAATACGTTAATTTTCCCGACGGATGTGGCATCAAAGCTTGAACAATTGCTGCGAGTTTGGATCGTCCATGTCCTCCCATCTTCCCACATGCGTGCAATCTCGTTGTTAGGCTCGCTTGCAGCGGCCGCGATCGTATCCCCTGTTTGGGCGATCGCCCCCATCGGTCATGGACGGCTGGTTGGGACGGCGTCTGCGAATTTTCAATACGACTCGAACATCTTTTTCGCGAATCCGGATGCTGCCCAAC
>DASZYH010000091.1:0-58130 GCA_035545515.1 Opitutaceae bacterium | reverse complement strand
GCGCCGCTCGTTGTGGTTCGCGGCCGCCCCGAGGGGTGCCTGACGTGCCATGTGGCCATGAGCGGCCTCGGGAAGTCGCACGATCCGGCGACGATCGGCTGCGCGTCCTGTCATCTCGGCGACGCCTACGCTTCCGACGCCCCGCGGGCGCATGCGGGAATGGTTCGGGTCCCGGGCAACCTGGCCGACGCGCCGCGCACCTGCGGGCAGACGGGTTGTCATGACGCGATTGTGCCGCGGGTGCAGCGCTCGATCATGACGACGTTTGCCGGCGTGATTGCGGTCGACCGGGAGGCGTTTGGGGAGGCGCCGAACCACGGCGCGGCCGGTCCGCCGGATATCACCGGCCTCGGCCATTCCGCGGCGGATACGCATCTGCGCCAGCTCTGCGCGTCGTGCCATCTCGGGCAGCCGAAGACGGAGTGGGGACCGAACTCCGAGGCGACCCGCGGCGGCGGCTGCAATGCGTGCCACCTGACGTATGATCGGGAGGCCGCGCGGCAACTGGTGGCATATGACCGGATCGGCGCCCGCCCGGGAATGACCGGACCGACGGCACACCCCTCGCTGACAATCGCGATTCCGAACGACAACTGCTTCGGCTGCCACAGCCGGTCGGGTCGGATCTCCACGAACTACGAAGGCTGGATGGAGCTGCGGACAGATCCGCCGGCGGCGGAGGCGCATCGCCCGATCTATCGGCAACTGGCGGACGGGCGGTTCTTCGTCCGGGCCGGCGCCGACGTCCATGCTGAAAAGGGGATGGACTGCATCGATTGTCACACGGCGAACGAAACGATGGGCAAGGGCATGGCGGTCGCGCGCAAATACGACCAGCAGCAGGTCCGATGCGAGGATTGCCACACGCGCCAGTTCGCGACGGTCGATCCGCGGGGCGTGGATTCCGAAACGGAAAAACTGCTCCAACTGCGCGGCGCCGTGCCGGCCGCCGGCACGAGGCTGGGAACGACGGCGTCGGGCGAGCCGCTCGCGAACGTGTGGGTCACCGGCGGTGCCGGCGAACTGCGGCGGAAGCGCACCGGGCAGTCGTTGCCGCTGCGTCCGCCGGTTGCCGCCTGCGACGCCGGCAAAGGCCATGCGCGGCTTTCGTGCGAGAGCTGTCACACCGCGTGGACGCCGCGCTGCGCGTCGTGTCACACGTCGTTCAATCCGCAGGCGGAGGGTTTCGATCACCTCCGGCAGGAATTCGGTCCGGGGGCGTGGGAGGAAACCGCGGGGGATTATGCCGCGGCGCCGCCGACGCTCGGGATTCGGAAAGTGGGCCCTGGTGACGCGGCATCTGCCGGCGTCGTCGACACGTTCGCGCCCGGGATGATCATGGACCTCGACCGGAACCGCGATCCGGCGAAGAAACCCGATGTCGTGTTTCGCCGGCTGTATGCCCGCGTGGCGCCGCACACCACGCGGCGCGAGGCACGCTCCTGCGCGTCGTGCCACGCCGATCCGGTCGCACTCGGCTACGGCGAAGGCGAGCTGCGCTACGAGGTCAGCGGCGCGACCGGGCGCTGGCGATTCACGCCGCGGCACGCGGCGCTCGCGGATGGCCGGCCGGCGGACGCATGGATCGGCTTTCTCGAGACACGCACCGATGTGGCATCGACCCGGCCCGACGTGCGGCCGTTCACGGCCGACGAGCAGCGGCGGATCCTGGCGGTCGGCGCCTGCCTGACCTGCCACGCCGGCGATTCGCCGGTGATGCAGGACGCGCTTCGCGATTTCGCCGCCGCGCAGGCGCGACACTCGCCGCGGTGCGCGATGCCGGGGTGGAAACGGTGAACGTCGCGAAAGACGTAATCGCTACGGCACTCCCAGCGCCGGCGGGGTCAGGCGACCCCGCCCGATCATCGAGCCATGGCGCGGAAGGGACCTTCCTTCGCGCGAGCGCTACGGAGGGCAGGCTCCGCGCCCTACCGGCGGCTACATTAAGTTACGCCGCTTCGATGCGGAGATCGGCTGGGCCGAGGCGGATGTGGCCGTCGGTGCGGATCCTGGCGCGCAGGCCGCCGACGCCGCGCAGCCGGGCTTCGGTGCCGGGTGCGATCGCCTGCTCCATCCAATAACAGGGCCGGCATTCCTCGGCGCCGAAGAACCGCACGCCCTGCACCGTGAATTCGCGACCGATGAGGGTGTTCAATTCGAGTCCGCGCGTGAACACGTTGCGTCGCACGGCCGTCGCCGGAATCCCGGTGAGATTGAGCTCGGCGCAGATCTTCTCGAACACCTCCATGGCGAAAAACGTGATCTGGCCCTTGTAGTCGGGCCGGTAATCGAAGAAGCGATCGCCGCGGATGCCCCGTCCGGACACGCATTCGATCTCGCCGACCTCCATGATCGGGCTGCTGCCCGCCGGGCGGCCATGGTGGCCAAAGTAGTTGTGATCGCACGAAATGATCAGGTGCTCGATCACCACGGTCGCAGGCAGGGTGCCGCCGATGATGGTTGGCTCGGGAGACTGCATGAGGGGAAGTACATCCCGTTTTCCGGCCCGGCACAAGCGGGAGCGCAGAGGGTTTTCGCTTCGCGGAAACGAGGGCGGCTGTGCCCCCGGCCAAACGCCGCGGGAATGGTTTTGCAGAAGCCACGTTCGCTGCGTTGACATGAGTGCGTGAGCCAATCGCCCCTCCTCGCTCTCGAGTCGTTGCCGTCGCGGCGCGCCGGGCTCGTCGCCGGGGTGACGATCGCCATCGTCGGATTGGCGGTCTACGCCAACGGGCTGGGCGGACCGTTCGTGTACGATGATATCCCGGCGATCACGGAGAACCCGACGTTGCGCGCGTGGTGGCGCCTCGATCACGTATTCGTACCGCCGGCGAACACCACGGTCAGCGGCCGCCCGGTGCTGAACCTGTCGTTGGCGCTGAACTACGCCGTCAGCGGCAGCGCCGTCTGGAGCTATCACGTGCTGAACGTGGTCATTCACGTCGCCGCGGCCCTGGCCTTGTTCGGCGTGCTCCGACGGCTGTTGGGTCGGAGCGCGGTGCTGGCGCCTGCCCCGTCCGCCGGCCGGGCGCGGGGTTGGTGCGCGGCGACATCGCTGGCGTTCGCCGTGGCGCTGCTGTGGGCGGTGCATCCGTTGGCGACCGAGGCGGTGAACTACGTCGTCCAGCGCGCCGAGTCGCTGATGAGCCTGTTCCTGCTGCTGACGCTGTACTGCTTCCTCCGCGGTACCGAGGCGGAACAGCGCGGTGGAAAGGGCGCGCGCTGGTACGGGGCGGCCGTCGCGAGCTGCGTTCTCGGGATGGCGACGAAGGAGAACATGGCGGCGGTGCCGGTCCTCGTTTTTCTTCTGGACCGCACGTTTGTGAGCGGGACCTGGCGGGAGGCGTGGCGGCGGCACGGCCGCATTCACCTGACGCTGGCGGCGACCTGGATCGTCGTCGCGGCGTTCGTGTTGAGCACCGGTGGAAGCCGCAGCGGGTCGGTCGGATTCGGGATCGGGGTGTCCGCTTCGGCCTACTGGCTGACCCAGCCGTCGGCGCTGGTGCGTTATCTGGCGCTGTCCGGCTGGCCGTTCCCGCTCGTCTTCGACTACGGCACGTTCTGGGTCACCCACGCCGGCCAGTTTTGGTGGCAGGCGATCGTCGTGGTGGCGTTGGTCGCGGCGACCGGCGTGGCGCTGATCCGAAACCGGCCGTGGGGTTTTGCCGGCGCGGTGTTTTTCACGATTCTCGCCCCGACGTCGATTCTGCCCGGGCTCACGCAGATGATCGTCGAGCACCGGATGTACCTGCCGCTGGCGGCGGTCCTGGCGGTGGCGGTGCCGCTCCTGCACGCGATGCTGGGCCGGTGGCTCGTGGGGGCGGTTCCCGCGATCGCACTGGCGTTCGCCGGGCTCACCGCGGCGCGGAACGCGACTTACCGGACGGGGCTCAGGCTGTGGTCCGACACGCTCGCGCAGCGGCCGGCGAACGCGCAGGCATGCTTTCAGGTCGCGCTCGCCGACGAGCGGCTGGGACGGCGGGACGAGGCCTTGGCACTTTACGGGAAGGCGGTGGCGATTTTTCCCGATTACGTCGAAGCGCGAAACAACCTCGGCAACCTGCTGTGCCAGGTCGGCCGGCCCGGCGAGGCGGTGCCGCAGTTCGAGGCCGCCCTCCGCGTGCGGCCGAACGAGGCGGCGACGCACAACAACGAGGGAGGCGCGTTGATCGCGCTCGGTCGCCCCGCCGAGGCGCTGTCGCACTACCTCCGGGCCGTCGAACTGCAACCGGGCTATCGCGACGCGGAGGCGAACCTCGGCGCGACGCTCCTCCTCCTCCGGCGGCCGACGGAGGCGATTCCACATTTCGAGCGGGCGCTCGCACTCGATGCTCGGCTGGTGAAGGCGCGCGAGGGGCTCGCGGACGCGCTCGCCCAAGGCGGTCGGACGCGGGACGCCCTGGCGCAATACGCGCAGGCGCTGGAGCAGGATCCGCACAACCCGGAGTTGCGGGCCAGCTATGGCGGCGCGCTCGCCGATGCAGGCAGGGTACCCGAGGCGCTCGCGCAATTTGCCGAGGCCGTTCGCCTCGAGCCGAATTCGGAGGTGCTGCGGTACAACTACGGCGCGACACTGCTGGCAGCGGAGCGGACGTCCGAGGCGGTGGCGCAATTCGAAGCCGCGCTGCGGTTGCGCCCGGATTTCGCCCCGGCCCGCGCCGCGCTCGAGCAGATCCGGCACCGTTGAATCCATCAGATGTGGGCGCGGCGACCCCACCGTGCGAGGCGGAACGTCCGCATTTTCCCGCGCGGTGCGGTCACCGCGCCTACAACAATCCGTCGCTCTCAGCTCTGCGGCCGCAGAGGCGCGACAGCTTTGCTCTGATCGTGGCGTCTTCGTGCCTTCGCTGTTACCGCCCTCGGACCTCGCTGCCCCCTGACCCCATCCGACTCAGCGCGCGAGGTCGTAGAGCGCGTAACCCGCAAACAGGTTCGGCAGGGTGCGGCAGGGCGTGCGCCAGTTGCCGGCCAGGTGGGCCCGGCGGGCGATGCGGATGCCCTTCACGGCGCAGAAATGCTCGAAGTCGGCGATCGTCACCGGATTCGCCGGACGGCTCTCGAACCATTCGGTCGTGTACACCTCGTTGCGGATTTTGCGGCCGCGCAGCAGCATGTTGAACCGGTTCTTCCAGAACCCGTGGTTGACGAATCCGACGGTCAGCGCGCGACCGACGCGCAACGCTTCGTCGATCACGGTCGTCGGATCATCCAGCTCCTGCACGGTGCGGGAGCAGATCACGCGGTCGAAGTGCTTGTCAGGAAACGCCCGTAGGAAATCGATCATGTCGCCCTGGTAGGCCGAGAGCCCGCGGCGCACGCACGCGGTGATCTTCGCGAAGTCGAGGTCCACGCCGACGGCGGACACGTGCTTCGTCTGCACCAGGTAATCGAGCAGCCCGCCGGCGCCGCAGCCGAGGTCGAGCACGCAGGTGTTCGGCTCGACCCAGTCACCGATGATCTGCATGTCGACCGAGCGCTTCTCGACCGGCTTCGCCGGCTCAGCGGTCCCGGCGGCGGATGAGGACGGAGGTGATGGACGGGAGACCGTGGGGCTCATCGGATACCTCAGATCGAAAAATCAAACACGTAGGGCTGGTCGCGTTCGAGGAACGCGCGGACGAGGGCATACAGCTCCTCCGATTCCAGGAGGAACGAGTCGTGGCCGAGGTCGGTCGAGAGCTCGGCATAACTCGCCCGTTTGCCCGCCCGGAGCAGGGCGAGGGCGAGCGAACGGTTCTGTTCCGGCGGGAACAGCCAGTCGCTGGTGAAGCCGACGACGAGCGTTTCCGCCTCGACGGCCGCGAACGCCGCCTCGAGCGAGCCGTACGCCTGCGCCAGGTCGAACTGGTCGAGCGCGCGCGTGATGTAGAGATACGTGTTGGCGTCGAAACGATTGATGAAGCTCTGGCCCTGGTGGCGCAGGTAACCCTCGACCTCGAACTGGGGCTCGAAGGTGTACGCGTCCGCCGCGGCGGTCTCCTTCTTCCGGCGGCCGAATTTCCGATCCATGCTGGCGTCGGAGACGTACGTGATGTGGGCCATCATCCGGGCGATCGCGAGGCCGACCCGCGGTCCGCTGTCGCGCGGGTAATCGCCGTGGTTCCACGCCGGGTCTTGCATGATCGCCTGCCGGCCGACTTCGTTGAACGCGATCGCCTGCGCGCTCTCGCGCGCGGTCGTCGCCATCGCGAGGACGCGGCGGGTGAACTGCGGGTATTCGACGCCGAAGAGCAGGGCCTGCATCCCGCCCATCGAGCCGCCGATCACCGCGTGCAGGCCGACGATCCCGAGGTAATCGAGCAGCAGCTTCTGCGCGCGGACCATGTCGTGGATCGTCACGAACGGGAACGTGACGCCGAACGGGCGGCCGGTCGCGGGGTTGGTCGACGACGGACCGGTCGAGCCCTGGCACCCGCCGAGGACGTTCGCGCACACGACGAAGAACCGGCGCGTATCAACCGCCTTGCCGGGGCCGATCAGGTTGTTCCACCAGCCCGGCTTGCGGTCGGTTTCGGCGTGCCAGCCCGCGCAATGGTGATCGCCGCTCAACGCGTGGCAGATCAGCACGACGTTGTCCCGCGTGGCGCTGAGTTTTCCGTACGTCTCGTAGCGGAGCGTGAACCCGGGAATCGTCTGCCCGCTCCGGAAAGTGAACGGCTGCGCGTGGACGAAGTCGTGCGCCGCCACGAGGCCCACTTCGCCGGGCGCGAGGTGGCGCGGCGCGGACGGAACGTCGGGCTGGACATCGACATCGTCGGTCATCGCAGGCGCGAGCAAACCAGCCGACCGGGCGGGAGGCAAGGGGGGTGACGGGGTTATGACGCTTCGGCTCGGACGGGGGCCGGCGGCCAAAAAATGCGCAACCGCCGGGGGGCGATGCGCCGGGCGGACGTGGCCCGTATCGGATTTTCGGCGACGTCAGCGGTTTCCGGACCCGCCGCCGCGGAGGGCGTTACTCCGCCGCCGCGTTGGCCACGGCCTCGTCCATTTCCTCGTTGGAGAACACCGTCTGGACGTCGTCGAGTTCCTCGAGCGCGTTCTGCAATTTCACGATTGTCTTCGCGACATTCACATCCGCCACGGGGACCGTGGTCGTCGGAATATACGCGATTTCGGCGCTCTCGGGCTTGATCCCCTTCTGCTCCAGCGCCTGCGCGACCTTGTCGAACGCGTGGATGTTGCAGCGAATCTCGAAACCCTGCTCGCTCGTGATGACGTCGTCGGCGCCGGCCTCGAGCGCGATTTCCATCAGCGCATCCTCGGTCGACCGTTCCTTGGCGACGAGGAACTGGCCGGCGTGGAGAAACTGGAACGCGACCGCCCCGGTGCTGGCGAGGTTGCCGCCGGAGCGGGCGAACGCCGACCGCACCTCCTGCGCCGCGCGCTGCTTGTTGTCGGTCGTGACCTTCACCACGAACGCCACCCCGGCCGGACCGTAGCCCTCGTAGGTGATCTCCTCGAACACGACGCCGGGCAGCTCGCCGGTGCCTTTCTTGATCGCGCGGTCGACGTTTTCGGCCGGCATGTTCGCGTCCCGCGCCTTCAGCACCAGCGTGCGCAGCCGCGCATTGCCCTCCGGATCACCGCCGCCGGCCTTGGCGGCGAGGGTGATGTCGCGGGACAAGCGGGAGAAGACCTTGCCCTTGCGGGCGTCGGTGACGGCTTTGAGCCGCTTGACCTTGGACCACTTGTTATGGCCAGCCATGGGGAGCGAAAGGCGGGACGCAGAAAACGCGAGAAAGTGGGAAACGTTGGAAAGTGGAAACAGGGCGGAACGGCGGAAGGCGGAACGCGCCGTTTGATGCAGGTTCAGGCTTTCAGCGTTTCAGCACTTTTTTGCCGGGTGTCACGTTCTTCATCGGCTTTCCGCCTGGCCCCTTGCCGGCGGCGGCCGCATCAGCCGGATCGCCGGTGTCCCGCATGCGATTGATGACCAGTTGCTGCCCAATCGTGAACAGGCCGTTGATCGTCATGTAGATCGCGAGCGCGCAGGAATAGTTGTAGCAGAACGCGATGAAGACGACCGGCATGATCTTCATCATCGTCGCCTGGGCGTTGTCGACCGAGGGCGTCGGCGTGAGCTGCATCTGGACGAGCGTGGTCACGCCCATCAGCAGCGGCATGATATTGATCGGGAAGCCGAAAATGTGCCCAACCGTGTCGGGCGCGGAGAGGTCGGCCGCCCAGAGGAAGCCCTGGAAGCGCAGTTCGGCGGCGCCGGCGAGCATCGCGTAGAACCCGAAGAACAGCGGCATCGTAATCAGGATCGGGATACATCCGCCGACGGGATTCACCTTGTGGGCCTTGAACAGCTCCATCGTGGCCGACTGCTGCTTCTGCGGGTTGTCCTTGTACTTCTCGCGGATCACCTTCAGCTCGGGCTGCAGTTTCGCCATCCGGCGGGCCGAGCGCGAGGCGGCCAGGGTGAACGGGAGGCTGATGGTCTTCAGCATCAGCGTCATCAGGACGACGGCGACGCCCCAGTTCCCGGACCAGCGGTGGGCCAGGTTCATGAGGGTGTTTTCCAGGGGAGCGACGTAGCCGCTGAGGAAATACCGGTAGATGCCGCGGGTGTATTGCATCACGCCGTCCTCGTTCTTCGAGAACTTGGCCAACCGCTTGTACTCCTTCGGACCGACGTAGAGGTAGCCGCCCAGCGTCGTTTCACCCTTCGGGGCGAGGCTCGGCAGATCGAAGCGCTCCGCTCCGGTCAGGCCGATGTTCGGCTCGTTCGAGTCCGCGAACGCCGGCAGCTCGATGCGCCGGATGACCGCTCCGACGGCGGGCTTGTCCGGCGCGAAGATGCTGGCGAAGAACTGATTCTTGACCGCCGCCCAGACGATCGGACCCGGCTTGTCCAGGACGGGAATCGGGGGCCGGCTGGCGCCGAACAACGAGGCGATGCCGCCACCCTGCAGGGCGCCGCGATCGACGTAGTCGAAGCCCTTCCCGTCGTAGAGCGCGACGTTCAGGTAGAAGCCGCGATCCAGGGAATTGACGAGGGTCGCCGTGCCGATGCTCAACGCGGCCTGAGGCAGCGGAATGGCCGTCGTGGTCAGGTTGCGGAACGTGGTTTCCGAACGCAGCCGGTAGGGATCGCCGCCGTCCGGATCCTTCGGGTTGGTCAGCCGGTACCGGCGCGTCACCTCGATCTTGCCGTCGAGGACCGTCCGATAGACGACCTCGGTCGGCGTCGCGCTGACGAGATCATAGCGAGTGTTGCGATCGAGTCCGGGATAATTGGCGAAGGCGAGGATCGGATCCTCGTGCAGGTGATTGAAGACGTACGGCTGCGGCTTCCCCTGGATCGCGGGGTACTGTTTGAAGGCCACATCGCGGATCGCGCCGCCGAAGTTGGTGAGCCGGGCCTGGATGTAATCGTTGTCCAGCGTCGTGACGGTCGCGGACGCGGCGTCGTGATTGATCGGCGCGAATTCGCCGGCCGGGGCGGGGGGGGCCGCGGTGCTGCCGTTCGGGGCCGGGGTCGTCGCCGGCGCGGTTGCGACCTGGCTGTTGGCGGGCTGCGTCGGGGGCGCCGAGTGCGGGCCAAACATGAAGATCGCGAAGGCGGCGATCAACAGGACGACGCCAATAATCGTGTTCTTTTTATCCATTAAGAGAAGTGAGACTCAGCGGGTCACGGTGCGGCAGAAGGGCCGGGAAGAGCGAGGAGGAACCGGGTCAAAACCACCCGGATGGAGAGGGGTGCACTTGAGCAGCCGGCGAAGCGCGAGCCAGGAGCCGAACACCGCGCCATGCACGCGGATCGCGTCGGCGGCGTAGGCGGAGCAGCTCGGAGAAAACCGGCACGCACACCCGCCCAGCGTCACGACGGGAACGAGCGGCGAGATCAGCCGCTGATAGACGCGGATGGCGCCGACCAGCACCGCGGACGGGAGATGGATGGCCTGCCGCAGGAGCGAGACGCGCGGACCGCCGCGCGGCGCCGTCGCGGCCGAACCCTCGAGCGCGCCCGGGCGGGCGCCATGCGGGGCATCCGGTGTCGCCCGCAGGTCGAGCGTGCAGGGAAGCGGAGTCATGGCCGGCCGGGTGCCGGTTGCATCCGGCGGCAAGCTTCGATGAACTTGTGCTCGAGTTCGGGCAGCGGCCATTCCGTCGCAGAACGCCGCGCGATCAGGAGCAAATCGCAGTCGCCGGGCACGGCGGCCTGCTGATGGCGAAAAACTTCGCGCAGGCGGCGTTTGGCGCGGTTGCGACGGGTCGCTCCGCCGACCGCGGCCGTCGAAGCAATGACACAGACGCGAGCCCCGGCGGGAGCGCGCGCGGCGGTTGCCGGCATCGTGCCCGCGACGGTTGCGGGATCGGCGCGACGTTTCCACCAGAGGGTGAACGCGCGGCATTCCACCCGCTCCCCCTGTTCACGGACGGTGCGGATCTCGCCCGGCCGGCGAAGGTGCTGCTCAGCGCGAAAGCGCATCGACGGTGGGGCCGGAACATCGGGCAGCTGAATCGCCTTGCCGGATGGGTCGGAGATCACGGTCCGTGAGAACCGACGCGCCCTCGATGTTTCAGCTTCTCCGCGTCTCGCAATCAGACGACGGTCAGCCGCTTGCGGCCCTTGCGGCGGCGGGACTTGATCACTTTACGGCCACCTCGCGTGGCCATGCGGGCGCGGAACCCGATCTTGCGGGCGCGCTTCTTGCGGTGTGGACGGAATGTCGGTTGCATGATTTTTGAAGAAAAAGAGGGTCACAGGTGCCCGAGCGCGGAGGGGGTGTCAAGGGTGGGGTTTGACCGCGGCGGGACCGGATGTCACGGTGCGACATGCGCTTTCCCCCCTCGCTTGTTTTGGCGGCGCTGGGCCTCGTTTCGCCCGTCTGGGCCCAATCCCCCGCGCCCGCCGCAAACCGTGATCCGCAGATCGAGTCGATCGTCCGCCAGATTTCGGCGGCGAACATCGAAGCGAATATCCGGCAGCTGGTTGCGTTCAAGACCCGGCATACCCTGTCCACCACCAGCGATCCGAAGTTCGGCATCGGGGCCGCACGCAATTGGATCAAATCCGAACTCGATCGGTACAGCCGCGAATCTGGCGGGCGGCTCGTCGTGACCTTCGACGCGTTTCACCAACCGCCCGCACCGCGCGTGCCGGATGGCGTGGAGATCGTCAATGTCGTGGCGACCCTGCCGGGAACGCAGCCGCAAGCCAAGAACCGGATCTATGTCGTGAGCGGGCACTACGACTCGATCTGCCGGAACTTCATGGACCCGACCGATCCGGCGCCGGGCGCCGACGACGACGGGTCCGGCACGGCCGCCGTGATGGAGATGGCGCGCGTGATGTCGCAGTACCGCTTTGATGCCACGCTGGTCTTCATGACCGTGGCCGGCGAGGAGCAGGGGCTCTATGGCTCGACCCATTGGGCCCAGGAGGCGAAGCGCCAGGGTCTGAACGTGGCGGGCATGTTCACGAACGACATCATCGGCAACACGCTGCATGAGGACGGCACGCGCGACCGGTCCCACGTCCGGCTGTTTGCGGAGGGCGTGACGGTCCCGCGCGACGGCCAGCTGTCGCCCGACGTCGCGGCCCAGATCCGGACCGGCGGCGAAAACGATTTCCCGACGCGGCAGCTCGCCCGCCTGATTCAGACCGTCGGCGCCCGCTACGTTCCGCAGCTGCCGGTGGAGATCATCTACCGGCGGGATCGCTACCTGCGCGGCGGCGACCATTCTCCGTTCCTGGACGAGGGCTATCCGGCCGTCCGGTTCACGGAACCGTACGAGGTCTTTTCCCGGCAGCACCAGAATGTCGTGTTCGAGAATGGCATCCACTATGGTGATACGGTGGAATACGTTGACTTCGCCTACGCGGCGGACGTCGCGCGGGTGAACGCCGCGGCCCTGGCCGAACTGGCCCTGGCGCCCGCCACGCCGCACGACGTCGCACTCGAGACGGCGAAGCTCGAAAACGACACGTCGCTGCGCTGGTCGCCGAACGACGAGCCCGACCTGGCGGGCTACCGGATCGTGTGGCGCGACACGACGGCGCCGCAATGGCAGCACGCGATCGACGTGCCCAAGGACCGGACCGAGTTCACGGTCAAGGGCGTCTCGAAGGACAACGAGATCTTCGGCCTCGAGACGTTCGACACGCAGGGACACGCCAGCCCGGCCGTGTACCCGCGCCCCCGCCGTGACTAGCCATGCGGATCGCGGTCATCTCCGACACGCACGACCGCTACCCGGCCACGCTGCCGGGGCGGTTGCGCGACGCCGACGAGATCTGGCACCTCGGTGACGTCTGTGCGCCGACGGTGCTGGCCGAGTTCGAACGCCTGGGGCCGCCGCTCCGGGTTGTGCTCGGAAACTGCGACGCGGAACCGGGCTGGCCACTCTCCCTCGACCTCGAACGCCAGGGCATCCGCTTTCACCTCGTCCACATCCCCCCGCGGCGCGCCCCCGCCGGGGCCCAGGTCGTGCTGCATGGCCACACGCACGTCCCGCGCGACGAAACCGATGCCGCCGGCGTCCGGTGGCTGAACCCGGGCTGCCTCACGCGGCCGAACCGCGGCGCGCCCGCCAGTTTCGCCTGGTTGACGCTGGCCCGCGGAAAAGTTGCGGCGTGGACGCTCGTGCGAGTGTAAGCTGTGCGCGCCGTGAACGCGAAAATCCTGCCCAATCTGCTCAGCGGCACGCGCATCGCCCTGATGCCCGCGCTCGTGATGATCGCCATCGCGGGTTCGCGCGAATGGTTCGTCACCCTGCTCGTGATCTCACTGGCCACGGATGCGCTGGATGGATTTCTCGCCCGCCGGCTCAACGCGTACTCGGATCTGGGCCGCAAGCTCGATAGCGCGGCGGATTATCTCACCCTGATCTGCGGGCTGTCGGGCATCGCGCTGCTCTGGCCCGATGTTGTCCGGCGGGAACTGCCGTGGATCACGGTCGGGCTGGCGGCCTTTTTCGGCGTGATCGTCTACGGGTTCGTGCGGCTCGGGCGGGCGCCCTGCTATCACACCTGGGCCTCGAAGGTTCTGGCCGTGTTCACCGCGGCTTCGCTGATTCCGCTGCTGGCGGGAAAAACCGCGGTGCCGTTTCACGTCGCAATCGCGCTCCAGGTGCTGGTCGGATTCGAGGAACTCAGCATCGCGCTGCTCGTGCCCTGGCACGTGGGGGAGATGCCTTCGGCGTGGCACGCGTGGCGGCTGCGCCGGTCCCGCCGGGCGGCACCGCTGGCCGATGTCACGACGGAGCGCACGCGATGATCATCCTGGCCCGGACCGAACGTGACGATCCCCTCGCGTTGGGCCCGGCAGGGTCGAAGCAATCACGTTTCGGTGGGGGCTTGGCGCCCTCGCCGCTGATGGACGAGAAACGCGCTCGCCGGACGCCGCCGAATTGTTTCACTCGGCGCCGAACGTGAGTTCTCAGGAGCAACAGGATTTCTTCGGGTTCTTCGCGCCGACGCCGGGCGTTCATCGTGCGCCGCCGGCGCCACGTCCGGCCGCCCCGGCTGCGCCTCCCGTCCCCATTGCGACCATGGCTCCGCCGACTCCGGTCCCCGCCTCCGTGGCGCGAACGTCGGCTCCGACGGACGAGGTGGTCTTCGAGCGAAGTCTGAAGGCGCGAAATTACCGGCTGACCCTGCGCCGGGATGGTGTGGCGGTCGCGACGATTCCGGCCCGGGGATCCGAGCGCGAAGCGCGCCGGTTCGTCGAGGAGCATGGCGAATGGCTGGCGCGGGCGCGGGCGCGCCAGCGTCACCGGCCGCGCGCCGCCGAAATCTGGGCGGTCGGAACGCACGTGCTGTGGCGGGGGGAGATGTCGGAGATCCGGGTCGCCACCGCCGGCGGAAAACCCCAGGTCTGTCTCTCTTCCGACGTCTTTCGGGTGCCGCTGCTCGAGGGTGATCTGCGCCCGACGCTCGAGGCGCACTTTGCCCGGCGCGCTCGCGTCGAACTGCCGGCGCGAACGTGGGAGCTCGCCGCCGTCACCGGGGTCGAGGTCCGGCACGTGGCGGTGCGCAATCAGCGCTCACGCTGGGGCTCCTGCTCGGCCAACGGCACGATTTCTCTCAACTGGCGGCTCGTGCAGACACCGGATTTCGTGCGCGACTACATCATCTACCACGAACTGATGCACCTCCGGGAGATGAACCATTCGGCCCGGTTCTGGGCGCGCGTCGAGGAGGTCTGCCCCGAGTGGCGCGAGGCTGAGCACTGGATCAAGCGCAACGGCAGCCTGGTCGGACTCTGATTGCGGAATGCGGGGTGCGGAATAGTCGAGCCGCCACTGAAATTGCGGAGTGCGGAATGCAAATCCGCTGAGCGGTGAATTGGAAATGAGCCGTTAGTATTTGGTAGTTGGTAGTTCGTAGTTCGGGCGCTGAGCGTCGCCGATGCTTCTCCCGTTGGCAGTTTCGCGCGCAACGCGCCACAGCGGAGGACCAAATTGCGAATTACCAACTACCAATGACCAACTACTAACTACCAATTACGAACTCCCAATTCCCAACTTTCCACCCACTCACCGCCAGTCGATCAACTCGACCTCGAAGATCAGCGTGGCTTTCGGTGGAATCGTCGGCTGCTGGCCCTCGACACCATAGCCGAGCCAGTAGGGGACGATGAGGGTGCAGCGTTCGCCCTTGTGCATGAGACGGAATGCCTCGTCCCACCCCTTGATCACCTGGCCGGTGCCGAGGCGGAAGGTGAAAGGGACGCCGCGTTCGTAGGAGCTGTCGAATTGCGTGCCATCGAGCAGCCGGCCGGCGTAGTTGCAGATGATTTCGCTGCCGGGCGGCGGAGTCGCATCGCCGGTCCCCGGATTGCGGATGACGTAACGGAGTCCGGACGTCAGCTTGTGGGCGTTCGGATACGTGCGCTCGATCAGGAGCGAGTCGTTCGTCGAGTATTCCGGGGTGTTTTGCGCCATGGCCTCGCGCATGGCGCTGTTGATCGGTTCCCCGGGGTTCTTGCGGGCCAGCATTCCCGAGCGGACCACGATCGCGATCGTGGCGAGAGTCACCCCGAGCAGAAGCAGATAGAAGAAGCTGCGCATGGTGGGAGCGCCAAGTCACGCGCGTTGCCGCGGACTTGGCAATGCTGCAGCAGCGTTGCGGGCCGTCGGATCGCTCCGGCGCGCAAAGCCGCCGGTTACGCCTTGAGGAACGAGCAGATGTACTCGCAGATCCCGGCGGCCACGGTGATCGTGAACCCGCTGTTGCCCGGGACATCGAAGTGCGTGCCGGGTCCGTAGCCCCTGGCCTCCGAACCGCCGTCGAGCGTCACGCGGCTCTCGCCGGCGACGATTTCCATCCGCTCCGGGGCCTGCGTGTTGAAGTGGTACGTTCCCGGACGGATGAGGCCGAGCGTCTTCCGGGTCTCGTCCTTGAACAGCACCGTGTGGCTGATGACGTTGCCGTCAAAATAGATATTGGCCTTCGTCACGACCGTGACGCCGACGAATTCGGTGGGAAGCGAGGGCATGATCGGCCGTCATGCCTCCGTTGGATCGCGAACGCAAGCGTGTCATGCGTCACGTGCCGTGGACGCCCGGCGGCCGTGGGACAATCCGCGACTGGCGAGGCCGAACCCGGCAAAGTCGGGCTGGCTTGGCCGCGAACCGTGTTCAATACTGATGGTTTTCCGCTGGCCGACTCACCTTCAACACCGTGGCTGCTCCTGCTAAACCGATGGTCCGAAAACCACCCTCCCGGCCGGTCGAACCGCCGGCGGCCCCGGCCGCTGCGCCGCGGCCTTCCGTCTCCGCGCCGAAGGAAATGGGGTGGCTGCCGGACCTCGTGTACACCGGCGACAAATTCGAATCCGGCCTCGCTTTCTTTGCCGACGCGTTGGGGCGGATCACCCGCTTCTCGCGCGAGCCCGCCGACCTGGCGTCGGCGCGCCGGCTCGCCGGCCAGGCGGCGCTGCCGGGACTGGTGAACGGGCATTCGATCTCGTGGCAACGCCTGCTGCGCGGGCGGATGGAGCCGAGGGTCAGGATGCGCGTCGATCCGCGGTCCGCCTGGGGCGAGGGCCGCGACCGGCTGGCGGCGCGGCTCACGCCGGATGACGTGTTCGAGACCGCCCGCATGGCGTTCACGGAGATGCTGCTTTCCGGCATCACGTGCGTCGGGGAGTTTCACGAACTCCTCAACCGGAACGACGGCGGTTCGTGGACCGAAACACGGGAGACGGCGCATGCGATCCTCCGCGCGGCGCACGATGTCGGCATCCGGATTGCGCTGTTTCCGGTCGCAACCTTGCGGGCCGGCCACGGCGCCGCGGCCGGATCGGCCGCGCCGGCCTGCGGCAGCGCCTCGGTCGAGGCCTATCTTCGCGCCGCCGAGTCGCTCCGCACCGAGCTGACGGCACAATACCCCTCGGACGAGGCGTGGATGGGTGTCGCGCCGGCGAGTCTCGCCGCCGTGCCGCTCGACGCCTTCAAGGCGATCGCGGGTTACGCGCACGCGCAGCGGCTCCGGCTGCAAACGCGCGTCGGCGAATCGCCGGACGACGCGGAGGCGTGCCTGGCGGAGCATGGGCGTCCTGCCATCGCGGTGCTCTCGGAGCAGGGGGTCGTCGACAAGCGGTTCACGGCGGTGCACGGCATCCACCTCACGCCGGAGGAGTGCCGGATCCTCGGCACGGCGCGCGCCGTGGTCTGTGCCTGTCCGACGGCCGAGCACAGCCTGGCGCTCGGAGCCGCGCCCGTTTTCACCCTGCTGGAGGCGGGCGGCGCGGTGGCGCTGGGATCCGGCAGCAGCGTCCAGATTGATCTGCTGAAGGACGCCCGGCTGCTCGAGTATGACCTGCGCGGTCAGCGGCAACCCCGGCCGGAGCCCGCGGTCGATGCGGCCGCGCTCTGGTTTCATGCGGCCACCGTCGCGGGCGCGCGCAGCCTGGGCGCGACCGGTGGCGCGCTGGAGGTTGGCCGGCCGGCCGACTTCTTCACCGTCAATCTGTATGATCCGTCGATTGCGGGCGCCGATCCGGGTTCGCTGCTTCCGCACGTGGTGTTCGCCGTCGAGCGACGCGCGATCCGGGAAGTCTGGGTCGGCGCGCGCCAGCAAGTCTCGAACGCCCGGCATGCCAACCAGGGCCTGATCGTCGGTCGTTTCGTGGAACTTCAGCGGCGGCTCTGGTGATGGTGGGTGGGGATTGCGGATTCCCGTCCGGCGCAAATCCGCAGTTCGCAGTCCGCAATCCGGTCATTCCTCCGGCAGGGGCTGGCCCTTCGTTTCGGGCAGCAGCGGCAGCACGGGAATGCCAACGAGCAGGAGGAGACTGACCCAAAGTCCGGCGGTTCGGAACGCCTCGACGTTTCCCCCGAGGCTCTCGGTGATGCGGCTGAGGGTAAACGGTGCCGTCGCGGCAATGATCCGGCCGACGTTGTAGCAGAAACTGGTGCCGGTGCTGCGGAGGCTCGTGGGAAACAGTTCCGGCAGGTAGATGGCGTACACGCTGAAGACCGAAAGCTGGCCGAAACCCATCGCCGGCAGCATCCAATACATGTCGGTTGTCGTGCGCATGAACCGGAAAACGAGGATCGTCGTGAGGAAAGAGAGCAGCAGGGCGAGGGCGAAGGCGATGCGCCGCCCCCAGCATTGCGCCACCTTCGCGAGGGTCATCATGCCGCAGAACCCGCCGACGTTCTGGAGCAGGAGCCCGGCGGCGCGCCAGAACGCCTTCTCGCTGGACATCGCCTCGGGGCTGAGATGGCGCGCGGCCAGTTCGTGTTCGATGATCGAGCCGACGATCTTCGGATGGAAATTGCCGATGCCCCAAAGGCCGATGATGCCGGCACTGCAGGCGATCAGGCCGAACCACGCGTGCCGCCGCCACCGCGGGTGCCGCAGCAGCACCGCGTACGATCCGAAGCGCACCCCGCGCTGCCTCCCTTCCGCACGGGCCCGGACCCATTTCTCCGGTTCGCGGAGCCGCCGCAGGACCACGACGGAAAGCAGCGCGGGAAGGGCGCCGAGGAGAAACAGCGCCTGCCACGGCCGCAGGTGCCACGGGAGCCATTCGTGGACCGCCGCGGCTCCGATCGCCATGCCGATGAATCCGGCAGCCAGATTTCCCCAGGTCGACAGGGATTGCAGCAAACCGAGCGCCGGCGCGCGCGTCTCGTCGGGCACCGTGTCGGCGACCAGGGCGACGGCGAGTCCAAACACCCCGCCGACCCCGAGCCCGGTGATGAAGCGATAAGCGCAGAAGTCACCAAAGCCCGTCGCGAAGGCATTCAGGCCGGTGGTCAGCGAATACACGGCGATGGCGATCGTGAGAATCCGAGCCCGGCCGAACCGGTCGCCGAGGGCGCCGAAGATCAGCCCGCCGCCCGCCCAACCCAGCAGAAACACGGAGGTCGTGTAGGGAGCCAGGATCGTCGCCTTCTTCGGATCGGCGAGCAAATGCTCCATCGCGCCGTCCCGCGCGAGGTTGAAGACCTGACCGTCGAGGCAGTCGAACAGCCAGGCCAGGGACGCGATGGTGAAAACCGTCCAGTGGTGACGGTTCAGCAGGCGCCACCAGGGGACGGAGCCACCCGTCACGCCAGGGCTGCGTTCGGAATGGACCGGAGGGGGAACCGGATCCGGGGCAGGGGTGGACATAAGCTCGCGGTCAGAGCGCCACCGGCAGTCCCGATCTTGCTGAGGCGTACAGCGCGTTGATCACCGCCACCGGCCGGCGGGCCTCCCATCCGTCGATCGCGACGGCGCGATTCCCGTGGATCGCCGCGACGAGGTCCTCGATCTGGCGGCGGTGGCCCTCGAAACTGATCGCGTTCGGGGCGGACGCCCCGCTGCCGAGTTTGGCGGTGTCCTGCGCGGAACGGATCGCCTCGTCCCCGGGTTGCGCCTCGCGGAAATCCCAGCGGGCGACGTGGTCGTCTTCGAGCGACACCGAGCCGTTTTCGCCGCAGAGCTCGATGCGCCGCTGCCATCCCGGCCAGGCGGCCGTCGTTGCCTCGATGGATCCGAGGGCCCCGCTCGCAAACTGCAACGTGGCGCTCGCGGTGTCTTCGGCCGCGATGCGCTCGTGGACGCGCCGTGTGGCGCGGCAATAGACGTGATTCGGCATGCCGGCGAACCAGAGCAGCAGGTCGATCGCGTGAATCGCCTGATTGAGCAGGACTCCGCCGCCGTCGAGGTCGAGCGTGCCGCGGTAGCCGGAGTAGTATTCGGGTTTGCGGTGCCATTTCACCTGCGCGCTCGCGAGGACCATGCGCCCGAAGCGACCGGCGTCGACGGCCGCTTTGACGTTGCGCGCGCCCTCGCCGAAGCGCGCCTGGAAGATGGCCGCCACCTTGACCCCGCGCGCGTCGGCCGCCTCGAGAATCCGGTCGCAACGCTCCGGGGTGATCTCGACGGGCTTTTCGATGACCAGGTGTTTCCCCGCGGCGATGGCCGCGAGCGCCGGCTCCAGGTGCGCTCCCGCCGGCGTCGTAATGCAAACGACGTCGACCTCGGGCCGCGCCAGCAGCTCCTCGAGGCGGTTCGTCGCGAACGACGCTCCGTGCCGCTGGACGTAGGCGCGCGCCTTGTCGGCATCGCGCGAGACGGCGCCCACGAGGCGCGCTCCGGCCGCCCCGGCGATGGCCTGCGCGTGGAATTCGGCGATCATGCCGAGGCCGACGATGCCAAAGCCAATCGGCCGGGAAAGCGGTGTCACGGGGGGCATGCGGAAATCGACAGGCGGGGGAGCGGAGATTGCAAGCGGCGTCCGCCGTCGGCGGCGAGCCGAATCCGCGCAACGCCGGTCACCGCTCCACGCCGTGGCGGCGCGGTCCGCTGAATTTTCGCAGGCACTTGAGCGCGACCTCGAATTCGTGCGGAAGCGGGGCCTGGATCGTCACCGGCGCGCGGGTGAGCGGGTGGGTGAACGTGAGCTCGGACGCGTGCAGGGCGAGACGGTCGATCAGCGGCTTCTCGCGCTCGCGCCCCTTGTAGCCGCGTTTGAAATCCGAGAGAAGCAGCCGCACGTCCGGCGTCCCATAAAACACGTCGTTGAGGATCGGGGCGCCGGCCGCGGCGAGGTGGACCCGGAGCTGGTGGGTGCGCCCGGTCAGGGGACGGCATTCGACGAACGCGAAGCCGTTCGCGCCCGCGGCGGCGCCCCGGATTCCCGCCCCGAAACGGTCGATGGTCTTGAATTCCGTGACGCAGTCCTTGCCGCCCCGACCCTTGAAGACCCGCATGCGACCGGGCTGACGCTCGTCCTCACCGAGCGCGAGTTCGACGGTGAACGCGTCCGGCAGGGCGCCGGAGGCGTCGCGGACCGGGGCGATCACCTTCATCGCCTTTTCCGGGGCAAGCACGACCACCATGGCATGGTAGGTTTTGGCCACGGTCTTGGACTGAAACTGCCCCGTGACAAAATCGAGCGCCGCCTTGTCTTTCGTGCAGACCAGCACGCCGCTGGTGTCCGCGTCGAGCCGGTGGACGTTGGCGACGCTGCGGCCGAAGCGCGGATCCGCGTGCACGAGACCCATCAGGTTGGCGCGGGTCTTGTCCCAGCGGTCCGGGGCGACCAGCAGCCCGCTCGGCTTGTCGAACGCGACCACGGACTCGTCCTCAAAGATAATCGGCGGCAGCCGCATGATGGCGGAAGCTCATCGATTCCGGGGGACGACGGAAGCACGAATCGCAACAAATAGAACCGGAGCTGCGACGCGGAAATCGGCGTTACCGAAAAATCACCAGGGATTGGCAAAACTACGTAAGTAATTAACGGTGCTCCGAATTCGCTTGCGACGGTGCGCTCCGCGTCGCTGCCTGTCTGTTCGCAGCGCAGCCATGCCGGCCTGGCCGAAAAGCATCATTATGTTTGGCGCGAGCGCGCTAACCGCGCGCATGGCGATGCGCCTGCGGCGATCCGATTCAGAGGGTCGCGCGCAATCCCGCGCGTACCGCTCGTTGATCCGGCGCCTGGGAACGACCACCTATTGGCGTGCTGCGGGGATCAGGCCGGCGATGAGCTACGAGGAGTTTCGTCGGGGCGTGGCGCCGCGGACCTATGACTCGCTGTCGTCCGCCATCGCGCGCACGGAGGCGGGCGAAGCCGATGTGCTGTGGCCGGGGTGCACGCGGCTGTTTGCCGCCTCCTCGGGAACCAGCAACGGCGAGTCCCGGCGACTGCCGGTCTCGGTCGAGATGTTGAAGCATTTCCGCGCCGGGTGCCGCGACAGCCTGCTTTATTACACGGCCCGGCGGGGCCAGGCCGGCGTCCTGCGCGGCCGCCATCTTTTCCTCACCGGGTCGACGGCGCTGCATGCGATCGGCGACGGCCCTCCGCACCGGGCGTTCGCGGGCGAGTGGCCGGCGATCGCGGCGCTCAATCTGCCGCGCTGGGCCGAGTCCGATCTCTACGAGCCCGGCGCGGCGATCGGAGCGCTGACCGACTGGCCGGCGAAGCTGGACGCGATCATCACGCGGACGAGCGACCGCGACATCTCCCTGATCGCGGGCATGCCCCCATGGGTCTTGAATTTCACCGAGACCCTCCGGACCAAGCGGACAGCCGCCGGCCGGCCGATCGAGAGCCTGGCAGCGCTCTGGCCGAACCTCGAGTGCCTCGTCCATGGCGGGATGGCGGTCGGTCCGTACCAAAACGAACTGCGCGCGGCGCTCGGGCCCAACGTGAACTTCCATGAGATTTTTGCCGCTGCGGAAGGCATCTTCGCGGCCCAGGACGGTCCGGCGAACGCCGGTCTCCGGATCATGGCGAATCTCGGCATCTTCTTCGAGTTCCTGCCGTTTTCGGAATACGACGAACACCGGCTCGAATCCCTCGGCGACAAGGCCGTGACCCTCCGGGATGTGAAGCCGGGAGTGGACTACGTGCTCCTGCTCACCACCCCGGCGGGACTCGCCCGCTACGTGATCGGCGACATCGTCCGCTTCACGTCCACGCGTCCGCCGCGGTTGCATTACATTGGCCGGACGTCGCTGCAACTGGCGGCGTTTGGCGAACGGGTCCTCGAAAAGGATGTGACCGACGCCCTGCTGGCCGTTTGCGGCCGGCATCGCTGGACGATCGTGAACTTTCATGTCGCACCGCTGCTGGGAACGGACCTGACCGGCCAGACCCGGGGGCGACACGAATGGTGGGTCGAACTCAAGCCCGGGACAGTCGAGACTCCGACCGGTCCGCAAATGGCGGTCGAACTCGACCTGGAACTCCAGCGGTTGCACCGCGAGTATGCGGTGCGACGGGGTTCAGGGCGGATTGAGGCGCCGACGGTGCGCCTGGTCATGCCCGGCGTGTTCCGCCACTGGATGCGTTACCACAAGCGGATTGGCGGTCAGTACAAGATCGCGCGCTGTCGCGGCGACCGCGTCGTGGCCGACGAGCTCGCCCAGATCACGAAATTCGCGCGCGACTGAGCCCGGCGGAGTTCGCCGCGCCGTGGCACGATCGCTGCTCAGTCCACCCGGCCCATGACAGGGTTGGGCAGCGTGAACCGGTCGCGCGACCGGAAGAGACATACCGGGATCGGCGCCGCAGGGGTGGCGCCGATCCCACCCGGTGGGAAGTTGGTCAACCGACGCTCGGAAGAAAATAGAACAGCCCGGCGATGATCGCGTACAGCGCGAGCAACTGCGCGCCTTCGACCCAGTTCGTTTCGCCATCCCCCGCAATCTGTCCGGAGAGAAACACGGCCAGCGCCACCGCCGCGATCTCCGGCGTCGTGAACTCGAAACTGAGCTGACGGGAGAATCCGTAGCTCGCGAACACGAGCACCGGCGCGACAAACAGCGCGATCTGGAGACTGGAGCCGATGGCGATTCCGATCGCGAGATCCATCCGGTCGTGCAGTGCGACGCGGATCGCGGTCGCGTGCTCGGCCGCATTGCCGACAATCGCGACGATGATCACGCCGACGAAGGTTTCGCTCACGCCGAGCGAACGCTGCGCGGCTTCGACCGTGTCGACCAGGAACTCGGACAGCCATGCGACGGCGAGCGTGGCGGCGAGGAGGGTCGCGGCGGCGCGTTGCCAGCTCCAGGGGGCGGCGGATCCGGTTTCGTGATCGGCGCGGTCGCTTTCGCCGAGGTACAGCCGGCGGTGGGTGCCAAGCGAGAAGACGAGCATGGCCACGTAGGTGGCGAGCAGGATCACGGCGATGGCGAGGGAGAGCCGCTGGCTCGCAGCCGGGATCCAGCCGCCGGGGCGCTCCGCCGCCGCGTGATGAAACACCGAGGGAATGACCAGGGCGGCGGCGGCGAGCATGAGCGCGGTGCTCCCGGCCCGCGCCGCCGTGCGATTGAAGCGCTGCGATTCGTGCCGCCATCCGCCGGCGAGCGCGGCCGCGCCAAACACGAGCAGGAGGTTGCCGATGATCGACCCGGAGATCGACGCCTTCACGACCTCCAGCCGTCCGGCGTGCAGCGCAATCAGGGCGATGATCAGTTCGGCCGCATTGCCGAACGACGCGTTGACCAATCCCCCGATGCCCTCACCGAGCCGGGCCGCGAGGTGCTCGGTGGCCTCTCCCATCCAGCCGGCAAGGGGAACGAGCGCGATCGCCGAAACGACAAACAGCGCCGTGTCGTTGCGCCAGGCGGTCACATAGCGCAATGCCAGCGCGAGCGGAATCGCCGCCAGCAGCCAGTTCAGCGTGGGTCGTGGGAAGCGCATCGGTTTTTCTCCGGACATGCCGGAGCGGTGCACCATGGGCGGAGATTCGCCCCGGCGCCATCCCGGAACTTCGCCGGCGCACCGCGGCGAGGCGGATCCGGCGCGGCGGTGCTACCGTTTCTTGTTCATCGCCGCGCTGAACCAGTCGCCGGTCAGCGACTGGGGCGGCCGGGCGGCCGGCGCCGGCCGCGGCCCTGATCCCGGGGCTCCAGGCCGGCTGCCACCCGGACGCGCGCCGGGCGCCCCCGCCGGGGTCTTCGGCCCGATTTCGGGTTTGCTGCGCATCGACAGCGCGATCCGGTTTCGCGCCAGGTCGATCTCGGTCACGGTGACCATGACTTTCTGTCCGGGCTTCACCACCGAGGCCGGTTCCTTGACAAACGTGTCCGCCAGCTGGCTCACGTGGACGAGACCGTCCTGGTGGACGCCGATGTCCACGAACGCGCCGAACGCGGTGACGTTCGTCACGATCCCGGGCAGTTTCATGCCCGGCTTGAGGTCGGTCGGCTTGTTGACGCCTTCGGCAAAACTGAACGCCTCGAATTTCTGACGGGGGTCGCGCCCCGGCTTGGCCAGTTCGGCCATGATGTCGGTCAGCGTGGGGAGGCCGACCTCGGGCGTGACGTAGTTCTCGAGTTTGACCTTGGCGCGGAGTTTCGCGTCGCGGATCAGGTCGGGCACGGTGGCGCCGGCGTCGGACGCCATTTTCTCCACCAGCCCGTAGCGTTCGGGGTGCACCGCGCTCCCGTCGAGGGGATGGGCGCCGTCGCGAATCCGCAGAAAGCCCGCCGCCTGCTCGAATGCCTTGGGCCCGAGCCGCGGAACTTCCTTCAGGTCCGCGCGGGACTTGAACGGCCCCTTTTCGTTGCGGCGCGCGACGATCGCCGCGGCGGTGGCGGCGTTCAATCCCGACACGTAGCTGAGCAGCTGCTTGGAGGCGGTGTTGAGCTCGACGCCGACGCCGTTCACGGCGCTCACGACGGTGTCGTCCAGCGATCGTTTCAACGCCGACTGGTCGACATCGTGCTGGTATTGCCCGACGCCGATCGACTTCGGATCGAGTTTCACGAGTTCGGCCAGAGGGTCCATCAACCGGCGGCCGATGGACACCGCCCCGCGGACGGTGATGTCGTGATCGGGGAATTCCTCGCGGGCGACGTCACTGGCGGAGTAGATCGAGGCGCCGGACTCGTTGACCATGACGAGGGGAATCGACGCCGGGAGCCCCAGGGCGCGGACAAAGGCCTCCGTTTCGCGGCCGGCGGTGCCGTTGCCGATCGCGATCGCCTCGACGTTGAAGAACTTCACGAACCCGGTGAGCTTTTCCTTCGCCTCGGCGGGGTCGCGATCCGGGTAAACGACGTCGTTGTGCAGCAGCTTGCCCTGGCGGTCGAGCAGCACGACCTTGCAGCCGGTCCGGAATCCGGGGTCGATCGCGAGGACCGCGCGCTGGCCGAGCGGGGCCGCGAGCAGCAGCTCCCGGAGGTTGTCCGTGAAGACCCTGATCGCCGCCTCGTCGGCGCGTTTTTTCGACTCGAGACGCATCTCGGTTTCCATCGCCGGCCCGAGCAGGCGCTTGCAGGCATCCTGCACCGCCAGCGTGACCTGGGCGGCGGACGCGCTTCCGGATTTCACGAAGAGCGACTGGATCGCGGCGAATGACGAGGTTTCGTCCGGCAACTGCACCCGCATCATCAGGAACAGCTCCTTTTCGCCGCGCCGCATGGCGAGAATGCGGTGCGAGGGCGCCTTGGCCAGCGGCTCACTCCATTCGAAGTAGTCCTTGAATTTGGCCGCCTCGGCGTCGTTCTCCTTGCCGAGCATGACCTTGGAGCTGACGACCGCGTCCTTCTGAAACAGCGCGCGCAGCCGGGCGCGGGCGTCCTTGTCGTCGCTGATGCGCTCGGCGATGATGTCGCGGGCGCCGGCCAGGGCCTCCTCGCGGGATTCGATCTTTGATTGCTGGTTCTTCCCGTCATCCGCGACGTATTCGCGCCCGACATAGGCATCGGCGGCGGCGGCGGGATCGGTGACGGGGTCCTGGGCGAAGAGGAGATCGGCCAGCGGCTCGAGGCCTTTCTCGCGGGCGATCGTCGCGCGCGTGCGTTTTTTTGGCCGAAAGGGCAGGTAAATGTCCTCGAGCGCGGTAAGCGTCTCGGCGGCATTGACGGCCTTTTCCAGCGCGGGCGTGAGGAGGTTGCGCTCCTTGAGCGACGCCACGATCGCCGCCCGCCGTTCGTCGATCGCCCGGAGGTTCTCGAGCCGGTCGCGGATCGCCGTGACCTGCACCTCGTCGAGTTCGCCGGTCGCCTCCTTGCGGTAGCGCGCGATGAACGGGACGGTGGCTCCCTCCGCCAGGAGCTGGGCCGTGGCGGCCACTTGAAAGACCTTGATGTTCAACTCCGCGGCGAGCCGGAGGACATGGTCGGGATTGGGGGGCGTGGCGGAGGTCGGCGTAGCGACAGCGGACATACGGAAAACCGCCGAGCACAGCGGTCGCGACGGATCGGGCAAGGCCGAAATGACCGGCCGCCGGAACCCCGCGTCCGCAAACGCCCCGATCACGAAGAAATCCTCCGCCCGGGGCAACTTACGGTCGCGCACCCGAGAAAGTCGGGTTGCGCGGCACGGGTCGGCACCTACCGTGGGGGAATGAGACGTCTCTGCTGGGTCCTCGCCGCGCTGTTGCTGATCCCCGGCGCTCGTGCCGCCGGTTCGCTCCCCGTCGAGCAGCAGGTTGCGGCCGCAGTGAAAGCGCCCGGCGTCACGATCGTGCACCTGTGGGCGCCCTGGTGTCCCAACTGCAAGGCCGAGCTCGAACACCACGGCTGGACCGCGTTTCTGGCCGCCAATCCCGGGGTGAACGTGATTTTCGTCACCGTCTGGGCCGGTGACCAGGGCGACGGGCATGCCCTGCTCGCGAAATACGGGGTGGGGGACCAGGCGAATTTCCGGCTGCTGCTGCATCCGAACCCATCGCGCCGGGACGCCGACCGGATGACGGAGTTCCTGGGGCTGCCGGTGACATGGATTCCGTCGACGTGGGTGTTCCGTGACGGGACACTGCGCTACGCGCTGAACTACGGGGAACTGCATTTTCCCATGCTCCAGGAACTGGTGCGGGATGCGTCCGACAAATGGGAACACTGAGGGGCGCCGGCCGCCGGATGCACGCGATGGATGACGGGGAGCAGGTCACCGGATGGCGGAGCGCCGGCCGGTTCCTGCCCGGCCGGGTTCGGAAACCGCGATTTTCGGCCAAAACGGACACGAGTCCGCAAGGCAGGCTTGTCACCCGCCGCCGAATGTGAGCCACTGTCCACCCTCTGCGTCCAACGCCATGTCTTCGATCAACGCGTTTCTTCTCCAAAACAACCTGCGCATCGCGACCAATCCGTGTGTCAGCCCGGATTTCTGCCTGGACTGGCCCGCATTGCGCAGCGAACTCGCCGCCGGCAAGGCCCTGAAAACCTACGCCAAGAGCCGGTTCGAGACCAAGGCCGGCGCATGGACGCTGGTGGAAAACGAGCAGGGCGACTGCGCCTGGAAGCTCGAGGGCCCGGGGGTCCGGACGGATGTCCTGGCGGACGGCGTCGCCCTGGGCGACGGGACGGTCGCGTTCCCGGCGACCTTCGCGAATCTGCTCAAGCTGAAGAACCTGATCCAGGAGCACAACCCGCGGAGCACCATTTTCCCGACCGCCGGCGCGAAGCTCGGGCAGAGCACGCTCGGCATCGGCGCGCGCTTCACCACGCTGCACTGGCCCGCCGTTGACTGGGCCATGAGCGCTCTGAGCCTCGGCATGACGGCGAACCAGAATTCGATCCCGCGCGAACTGGTCTACGACGTGGACGTGATGTTGGCGGGCAAGCTCGACACGGTGCCGTTCCCGTTCATCGGGACGAACGTCCCGGAGGGGCACCAGGGGCAGAGCGTCGAGGGGATGAGCCACGGCTGCGTGCTGACGAAATTGAAGACGGGATTCCACCACCGTGGCGTCGCCTGGAGCTTCAACGCGGACCACCAGCCGATCGGCGGCAAGTTCGACAGCCGCGAGGACGCCCTCGTGGCCGGCTGCGTGCTGGCGAGCTACATCACCTTCGACCTGTCGCCCGAGCTGGCGCAGACCAAGGCGCCGGCCGATGCGGCGGCCTGGGTGAAGCAGAACGTCCCGGGCGAACTGGTGGCCAAGGTGAAGGCGCGCGTTGCCGCCGCGGGACTGAGCGTGAACGAGGCCGAAGCCGCGAAACTCCTGGCCTACGTCTGGCCGGCGGTCGAAAAGATGAAGCGGCGCGACGAGAAGTACGCCGCGGCGCGGGCCAGGCTGTTCACGACCGACGCCGGCCGGGCCTACCTCCGGGAGTTGTCGATCGACGAGCTGCCGGGGCTGACCACGCCGGAGACGACCGCGATCATGCTCGCGCTCTGCGAGGCGCTCGGGATGAAGATCAACTTTGTGGCCCCGGCGTTCGGCTTCCAGAAGAACATGCCGTATCCGGACAATGCGGGGCTGAAGACCCTGATCGAGAAGCAGTGGGCGGTCTGCCGGCAGTTCGGAGCCAGCATCGGATTCCACTCGGGTTCGGGCAAATCGGCCGAGAACTACCAGGTGATGGGCCAGGTCACGGGGAGCCGCCTCGAAATCAAGACCAGCGGCCGGTACACCTACGAGATGGGCCGCGCCCTCTTCGCCTCGAAGAACGCCGCCGACCAGGCGCTGTGGCGCGACTGGTACAAATTCACCGTCGACCTCGCGGTGGCCGGCGCGTTCAGCGCCGATCCCACGGAGCAGAAAATGGCCCGCGTGTTCGTCACCGACGCGCTGACGAAATCGGGCCGCGGCGCCGAGGTGTTCGCCAGCCCCGCGGCCACGCGCACCGCGCTCGAGTCGCTGCCCCCCAGCCCGGACCACATGTTCTGGTTCGAATACAACTTCCTCTACGTGCTGGCGGGCGGAGGGCGGGCCGAGAAGGCCGCCCTCGGCGATCATACCCCGGCGGGGTACCGGCAGCGTGCGCGCTTCTACGGCATCAGCGAGGAGGGCCGGCTGAATTTCGCGAAGAACATCGCCCGTTACATCATTTTCCTCGCGGAAAACACGGCGCTCTCCTCGGCGGAGACATGCGCGGCAGCCGGCAAGCTGCTCGACCGGTACGCTTCGCTGAACGACATGCTGAACGACGTCTCGAAGTAGGCCGCGTCGCGCTTCCGTCCCCCGCCATGCGGCCCCCCGCCACGCATCCGATTCCGCGCCGGCGCGTCAGGCTCCGTTCCTGACGCGGCGGCACCGGCTGGCCGCGGGCGCCGTTTTCCCTTTCCTTCGCGCAGCAATCTCGATCATCCCGATGGCCAAGACTTCCTTCATCCACGAGGACTTTCTCCTCACGACCAAGCCGGCCCGCGAGCTCTACCACCGGTACGCGGAGCGGGAGCCGATCTTCGACTATCACTGCCACCTGTCGCAGCAGCTGATCGCCGACAACCACGAGTTCGCCGACCTCGCGGAATTGTGGCTGGGGGGCGATCACTACAAGTGGCGGGCGATGCGGACGAACGGGGTGGACGAGCGGTTCGTCACCGGCCGGGAGTCGACGCCGCGCGAGAAATTCCAGGCCTGGGCGGAAACGGTGCCGCACACGCTGGGCAATCCGCTGTTCCACTGGACGCACCTCGAGCTGAAGCGCTATTTCGGCGTCGACGAGCTGCTCGACGGCAGTTCGGCGGAGCGGATCTGGAAGAAGGCAAATGCGAAACTGCCGAAGCTGCACACCCAGGACCTCCTCGCGCAGTCGAAGGTCGCGGTGGTCTGCACGACGGACGATCCGGCCGACTCACTGGAGACGCACGCGCGGATTCGTCGGAACCCGGGCAAGCTGAAGACGCGGGTTTATCCGGCGTATCGTCCCGACAAGGCGCTCGCGGTCGCGAATCCCGCCGTGTTCAATCCCTGGGTCGAGAAGCTCGCGGGGGCGGCGAACCTGACGATCCGGACCTTCGACGACCTCGTCGCGGCGCTGAAGAAGCGCCATGACGACTTCCACGCGGCCGGCGGCCGGCTTTCCGACCATGGCCTGGAGTTTGCGCTTTCGGAGCCCTGCACGCTGGCGCAGGCGCGGACGATCTTCGACGCCGCGCGCGCGGGCAAGCCGGCCTCACCCGATGATGCGATCCGCTATGGGTCGTACCTGATGTTCGAGTTCGGCCGGTGGGACGCCGCGCGGGGCTGGACGAAACAGCTCCACCTCGGCGCGCTCCGGAACAACAATGCCCGCCTGCTCGCGAAGCTCGGGCCGGACACCGGCTTCGACTCGATCGGCGACTTCCCGCAGGCGGCGGCCCTGGCGCGCTACCTGAACACGCTCGATTCCACGAACGAGCTGCCGCGCACGATCATCTACAACCTGAATCCGGCCGACAACTACGTGTTCGCCACGATGATCGGCAATTTCCAGGACGGGACCGTCGCCGGGAAGCTCCAGTTTGGCAGCGGTTGGTGGTTTCTCGACCAGAAGGAGGCGATGGAGTGGCAGATCAACGCCCTGTCGAATCTGGGCCTGCTCTCGCGGTTCGTCGGCATGCTGACCGACTCCCGCAGTTTCGTGAGCTACCCGCGCCACGAATATTTTCGCCGCGTCCTGTGCAATCTGCTTGGCGCCGCGATCGCCCGCGGCGAGATTCCGAACGACATGAAGCTGGTCGGCGGGATGGTGAAGAACATCTGCTTTGCCAACGCGCGTGACTACTTCCGGCTCGAACTCGCTCCGGAGTTTGCCGCCTGATCATTTCGGTTACCGTCGCTCCTTCTTTCTTAACCCCTTCTGTCCCTGACCCGCCGCCCGGTCACATTGATCGTGGGCGACGGGTAATGGACCAGACCCTTGCCCGTTCCGCCGATCAGTCGCGCGGTGCGGAATGACCCGCTTTTATGAGTTCAGAACCCAATCCAAACCCTCTCCATCGCCAACCGATGAGGGCGGCCGCTCAGCTCAACGCATCGATTGGCCGGTATCGCTGGACCATCTGCGGCTTGGTCTTCGCAGCGACCACCATCAACTACCTCGATCGAAACGTACTGGGGCTGCTGAAGCCGACGCTGGCGGACAAGGGGGTTTTCGGCGCGGACAAGGCGACGCAGGAGCTGATGTACTCCTACGTCGTCATCTGTTTCAACGTCGCGTACTCGGTGGGCATGCTGGCGGCGGGCCGGTTTGTCGACTGGATCGGGACCAAGAAGGGTTATGCGTACTCGTTGATCGGCTGGAGCATCGCCTCGATTGGGCACGCGTTCGGCCAGCACACCTGGAGCTTCGGGTTCTGGCGTGCGCTCCTGGGTGTCAGTGAGTCGGGTAACTTCCCCTCGGCCAACAAGACGATCGCCGAGTGGTTCCCGAAGAAGGAGCGCGCCTTTGCGACCGGCTTGTACAACTCCGGCGCCAACGTCGGCGCGATCCTGGCGCCATTGTACGTGCCCCAAATGGCCGCAGCATGGGGGTGGGAGTGGGCGTTCGTGATCACCGGCGTCGTCGGACTGCTTTGGATTGTATTCTGGGTTCGGATGTACGCCTCGCCCGCGCAGGAACTGCAGGCCGGGCGGCTTTCGCAGGCGGAGTACGATTTCATTCACAGCGACGCGGATGAACGGGCGGCCGAGGCCGCCACCGCCGCGACGAAAGTTTCCTGGTTCCGGCTGCTGAAGTTCCGCCAGACCTGGGCCTTCGTCGTGGGCAAGTTCATGACCGATCCGATCTGGTGGTTCTTTCTGTTCTGGCTGCCCTCGTATCTCGACGGCGAGAATGCGCAGAAGATCTCGACGTACATGAGCGCGCACCCGGGCTACGCCGGGTCGCAAAGCGACATTCCGGGCGTGATCACCTGGCCGCTGGCCGTGGCGGTCATCTACACGGTTTCGACGCTCGGTTCGATCTTCGGCGGGTGGCTGCCAAAGCGCTTTATCAACGGTGGCATGGGCGCCAACAAGGCCCGCAAGCTTTCCATGTTCCTCTTTGCGCTGCTGCCGCTGGTTGTCCTCACCGCGTCGAAGCTGGGCCAGATCAACACCTGGCTTGCCGTGGCGACGATCGCCATCGCGACCGCCGCGCATCAGGCCTGGTCGGCCAACATTTTCACCACCGTGTCCGACATGTTTCCGAAGAAGGCGGTGGCCTCGGTCACCGGCATCGGCGGCATGGCCGGCGGCGTCGGCGGGATCCTGATCGCCTGGGCGGCGGGCCGGCTGCTGGCGCACTTCACCCGGGCCGGCAATGTCGAGGCCGGCTATGCGATCCTGTTTGTGATCTGCGGAACCGCCTACCTCATCGCCTGGATCCTGATGCACCTGCTCGTGCCGCGTTTCCGGCCGATCGAGGAGATCTGATTTCCGTCATGGGTTGCCGGCGGGGTCGCGCTGGCCGGGCCCGGGTTCAAGCCGTGATTGCGGTTTGAGTGCGGCGCCCGGTCCGGGCTTTCCCGACCGGCCTTGGGCGGCCGCAGATCGGCGGGCGCGCCAAGACGCCGCGGTTGCCGCGGTGATTTCGTTTGCCCGGCCGAAATTACCGGTGCTGTCACGCCGCATTGGGTTGGCTGCTACCCGGCCGGGTCCGGTCGCGGGCGCAACCGCGGCCGGAGGGACCTCGTCTGATGGCGCCATGCCTCACTCGCCCCTCCCGTTGGTTCCACCATCGACCGTCGGTGCGGTGACCCGCCCGACGGCAGAATTTGTCGTCACGATTCAGTCGGTGCCCGGCGAGTCGGCCGAAAACGTGTTCCGCCGTCTGGCGGCCACCCTGAAGGATCGGAATGCGATCATCGTCGCGCTGTTTGTCTTCGGCGATCTGACGGTGCGGGAACCCTCGAACGCGATTCTCCGCCGGTGCCTTGGGCCGATCGATTGGCCGGTCCTTTGGGTGGACGGCGCGAGCTGCTGCGGGGCGCCGCTGGCCGGAGTGCAGGCCTTTGCGATGTCCGGCGCGGACGTCGAGCGCGTGCTCGTCAACGGCCGGATTGTCGGAACCGTCTTCGACGATGGTGACGCGCGTCACTGCATCCTTGCCGGCGCCGGGCCGGACGATCCGACCGCGAGTCGCGAGGACCAGGTACTCTCGACTTTCGAGAATGTTGGCCGGGCGCTGCTCGTCGCCGGTTTTGAATTCAGCGATGTCAGTCGCACCTGGTTCTACAACGACGAACTTCTCCGCTGGTACGGTGACTTCAATCGGGTCCGCACCGGGTACTATGCGGACGTTGCCTTCAAGATCGGTGCGTCGCCGGCCAGCACGGGGGTGGCAGGACGTAATCCGCTGGACGCGGCGCTCGCCATGGCCGCGTGGGCCGTCCAGCCGGAGCGGACGCCCGCGCGGGTCGTTGCCGTCGCGTCGCCGCTGCAATGCGCCGCCACGCGGTATGGGAGCACCTTCAGCCGGGCGGTCGAAATCCAGTCCGCCCATCGCCGCCGGCTGCTCGTGTCCGGGACGGCCAGCATCGCGCCGGGCGGCGAAAGCGTCTGGCCCGGCGACATCGGGCGGCAGATCGAGACGACCATGGACGTGGTTCGCGCCATCCTCTCGTCCCGGGGCATGCAGTTTTCGCAGGTGACGCGCGCCACCGCCTACTTCAAGCACGCGCCGGATGCCGCGGCCTTCGATGCGTGGCAGGCGGCGAATTCGGTGGCGCTGCCCGCCGTGTATGTGGCGTGCGACATCTGTCGCGACGATCTGCTGTTCGAAATCGAGGTCGACGCGGTGGCGACGTGAGGCATTGGCCGGCGCGCTCGCGGACGGGGCGGAACACGGGGGCCATCGCGTCACTGCCACCGACCGAACGGCGCACCATGGGCAAAAAAAAGGCGGGGTCGCGAAGACCCCGCCTGAAGAGGATCGATCCAGCGGCTTACGGCAACGTGTAGACCTCGATCAGAGCGGCGCCGCCGGTGCCACCGACTCCACTCAACTGGACGGTGTAGGCGCCGGCCGGGAGGGTGATGACCAGCGATGCGTCCTTGCTGCCGGCGTCGAGCGGGAAGGCGCCGACCGCGGTCGCCGCCCCGCTGATCGCCGCGACGTAGTTCGCGTCGGTCACGGTCGCCTGCGTGCTGGTCCCCCAGTTGTCGTTCGTGGCCATGACGTTCCCCTGCGCGTCGTAAACCGAGATCGTCGGGTCGGCCAGGGTGCCGTCGACCCCGTACCGCGTGAGGGTGGGGCCGATGCCGCGAACGAGCAGAGTCTTCGGCGCGCTGCCGCCGATCACGAGGCCGCCGATGAGGGAGCCGCCGGCCGGCACCGTGCCGCGGCTGGAGAGATTGACCAGCCGCGCCGACGTGTCGTCGATGCTTCCGGCATCGTAGATTTCAATCAAGGCGTCCCCGCCCGCGGAGGAGGCGCCGCCGCCATCCACCACCTGGGCCGTGTAGTTGCCGGGGCTCAGCGTGACCAGCAGGGCCGCATCGGCGCTACCGGGGTCGAGGGGGAACGCGCCGGTGCGGGCGAAGGCGGCGCTCAAGGTGGTGTCGTCGTTCCAGCCGTTGTTCGTCGCGATCACCGTGCCGCCGCTGTTGTACACCACGAGCTGCGGTACCTTCAGGAAGTTTGTGACCGAGAATTTCGCGAGTGTCGGGCCAACGGCGCGCACGAGGACCGTGCGCGGACTGGTGCCCTGGATGGCGAACCCGCTGATCAGCGGCGTGGTCGGGGTGACCGATCCCCGTGTGGCGAGATCCGCGAGACGGACGCTGGAGGCGCTCTTCGTCGGCGTGACCGAGCCGCCAAGCAGAACGGTGCTGCTCGGATCGAGCACGAGGCCGGACAGCGAATCCACGATGCGGATCACGCCGGTCAGCGGATCAACCGTCCACACCAGGTGGCTCGCATCCCAGGGCGTCGCGGTCACCACCGCGCCGACCGTCATGGCCACGCTCGGCACGAGACTCGAGAGGTTGAACTGGCGGACCGTCTCGTAGGCGCTCGTGGATTGTCCGGAAGTCGAGGGGACGATGGCGCGGGCGCGAACGTAGAAGATTCCACTCGCCGGCAGCCCGACCACGTTGGCCAGCTGCCAGTTGCTGGTGCCGGGGACACGCGTCGGATAACCGAGCAGCGACCAGCTTCGGCCGTCCGTGGACCAGTCAAAGGTTACGCCCGCGACTTCGGCGGGCGTGCCGTCGGGTGCGGTGTTGGTACGCAGCCACGTGATGGTCCGGCCGTCGGAGCTGATGCCGATGGTCTGCGTCGCCTGGCCCGTGTTGGCGAGCCGGGCGATGCCGACCCGCTGCAGTCCGCCGACCGTGTTGAACGCGCCGCCGATCGCGAGGCGGCCGTCGCTTTGCAGCGCAATCGCCGTGACCGCGCCGTTGACCGCGGGATTGAAGGTCGTGTCGATGGATCCATTCGGGAGGAGCCGCGCGAGGTTGCTGATGCTCGCGCCGCCGATCGAGGTGAACGAACCGGCCACCATGATCGAGCCGTTGGTCTGCAGGGAAAGCGTCTGCACGTCGGTCGCGCCGGGGAACGAGACGGTCGCGAACGACGAATCGACGCTGCCGTCGGAATTGAGGCGGATGATGCGGGTTCCCGTTCCGCTGCCCGGACCGGCGACGACGATCCGACCGTCGGATTGGACCACCATGGCAACGACCGGGGAGAATGTCGCCGCGGCGTTGAACGTGGCATCGCGCGAGCCGTCGGGGTTGATCCTGACCAAGCCGGTGCCGCCCACCAGCAAGCTGCCGTCGCCTTGGAGCGCGAGCGCGGTCACCGGGCCGGGGAGCGTCGGATTGAAGGACGCATCGAGCGTGCCATCGGCGGCGAATCGCGCGAGGCCGCCGCGGCTGCTGCCGCTGATCGAGGTGAACGAACCGCCGACGACGTACCGGCCATCAGGCAGCGGCAGAACCGCATTGATCGCACCGTTCGGATTCGGCTGGAAGCCGGCGTTCACGGAGCCGTCGCCGTTGAGCTGGGCGAGGTTCTTCAGCGGAAGTCCACCGATGGTGCCGAAGCTGCCGCCGACCAGCAGGAGTCCCGTCGGCTGCAGGCTGTTGAACGATCCGCCGACGAACACCGTGTTTCCCGGGCCCGTCGCAACCATGCCGACGGAGCCGGCGACATCCGGATTGAACGAGGCGTCCAGCGTGCCATTGGAAAGGATCCGGGCCAGGCCGTTGCGGGCGATGGGAACCGTGGACCCGGAGGGCTGGAACGTGGTGAAGTTGCCGACAATATAGATCGTGCCGTTGGGCCCAAGGACGATGCTGGTCACGACCCCGTTGGCGCTGGGATCGAAGGTGGAGTCGACCGAACCGTCGGTCCCCAAGACCCGGGCCACCGCCGACCGCGCCACGACGGGACCGTAGCTGCCATTCTTCAGTTGTTGCAGCGACGTGAACGAGCCGCCGAGGAGCACATTTCCGTCCGACTGCAGCGTGACCGCCGTGACCGCGTTGTTCGGGTTCGGCGTGAAACTGGTGTCGACCGTGCCGTCGGTGTTGAATCGGCCGACATAGGGGACGGCCGTCGTCGTGGTGGCCGAGTTCGGCTGCGCCGTGGTGAACAGGCCGCCGGCAATCAACTTGCCGTCCGAGGGCTGGATCGCGAGTGCGTTCACCGATCCGTTCAGGGTCGGATTATACGAGGTGTCAGCGGTGCCGTCGGCATTGACCCGGGCCAGGTAGTTGAACGTCGTGGCGGTGGTCGCGCTGTTCGGTGTCAGGGTCGTGAACGAGCCGCCAAGGATGATCTTGTTGTCGGACTGGAGGGCGATGGCGCTGACCAGACCGTTGGGATTCGGATCGAACGCGTCCAGGGCTCCCGTGCCGTCAAGCCGGGCGATGTAGTTGCGCGTGACGGAATCGACGGTCGAGAACGAACCGACGATGATGAGGTGTCCGTCCGGTTGGAGAATCATCTCGTTGACCGCGCCGCCCACGGTCGGTGCGAACGTCGTGTCCACCGTCCCGTCCGGGTTGAACCGGGCGAGGTTGCCCTGAATGGTGTTGGTGATGTCGGTAAACGAGCCGCCGATGATGATCTTTCCGTCGCTGGGCTGCACGATCACGGCGTTGATCTGGCCCTGGATATCGACGCCGACGGGAGCGAAGCTCCGGTGCAGCGTGCCGTCCGAGTTGAGCCAGGCGAAACCGCCGAGCTGGGTGGTTTCGACGGCGCCGCTCGCCCGGACGCCGAGTGCGTTCACGGTGCCGTCAGTCGATAGCGCCGCGTTGAACGCCCCATCGGCCGTTCCTTCCGCCGTGAACCGCGCGAGGTTCGTGCTCTTGGCACCGCCGAGATCGGAGAAGTTGCCGGCGACCAGGAGCTTTCCGTCCGTCTGAACCGCCATTGCCTTCACGGTGGCATTCACCGAGCCGCCCGCCCCCGGATTGAAGTTCGCGTCGAGGGTGCCGGATTTCGTGAGGTGCGCGTAGTGATTGACCGCCACGCGCGAGGGCGCGCCGATCGGCTGGGCGGAGATGAACGTGCCGCCAAGCAGGAAGCTGTCGTCGCCCAGGACCGTGACCGAATCGACGAGATTTCCAAATTGTTCGTTCAGGTCGAGGTTCAGCGTGTCATCGACCGTGCCATCGGTCTTCAGCCGGCCGAAATATTTCCGGAGGATCCAATTCGTGGAACTGTTCGTCACGGCGCCGGGCGTGAACGTGGTGAACGCGCCACCGACAAGAATCTGCTGGTTCGACTCCAGCCCCAGCGCCATCACCGGCCCGTTCGGTTCGGGGTCGAACGCCGTGTCGATCGTGCCGTCCGTATTGATCCGCGCGAGGTAGTAGCGGATCGTGTACGCGGTCGCGCCGGGGGGCGCGAAGTCGAGGAACTGGCCGCCGATCACCGCCTTGCCGTCAGATTGGATGACGATGGCCGCGACGTACGCGCTCGGGTTCGGATCGTAGGTCGTGTCGACGGTGCCGTCCGCATTCAGCCGCGCGAAGTAGGCGCGCCCGTACACGGTGGGCGTCGTATTGGTCGTGCTCGCGCCGGGCTGGAGCGCGGTGAAGCTGCCGCCGATGAGAATCTTGCCGTCGGATTGCACGGCAATCGCCGCGACCAGCCCGTTGACCCACGGATCGAATCCGGTGTCGAGCTGGCCGTCGTAGGTCAGACGAAGCATGCCCGCGCGGTCGGTGGCACTGGTTGCGCCGAGCGGCTGGACCGAGCCGAACGCGCCTCCGACGAGGATGCTTCCGTCCTTCTGCAGTGCCAGCGAGGCGACCTCGCCGTTGAGGTTCGGATTGAATTCGGTATCGACCGTCCCATCCGGGTTGAGCCGGGCGATGAAGTGGCGGGTTGAGAGGTCGGTCGCGGGGCTCGTCGTCGGACCGGTCGTGGTGAAAGAGCCGCCGATCACGATCTTGTTCTCGTTCTTGGTATTTTCATACACCATCGCGAACACGCGGCCGTTCAGGTTTGGATTGTAGCTCGCGTCCAACGAGCCGTCCGCATTCAGGCGGGCGATGTAGTTTCGCGTGACGCCGCCGATGTTGGTGAACGAACCCGCGACGACGATCTTGCCGTCGGCCTGCACGAGCGACTGGAGAATGCGCCCGCCCGGATCGAGTTGGAAGGCGGTGTCGAGGGAGCCGGTGGGAAGGACGCGCGCGATGTGGTTACGGACGATCTGCGCCTGGACTCCGGCCGGCTGCGCGCGGGTGAAGTAGCCGGCGATGATGACCTTGCCGTCGGGTTGGAAGCCGAATGCGTCGACTTCCGCGTTCACGCCGGGATTGAAGGACTCGTCAATCGTGCCGTCGCCGCTGAACCGGACGGCGAACGGACGCGAGATCGCGACATTGCCGCGGCCCCACACCTGGTTGAACGAGCCGCCGACATAAATCGCCCCATCCAGGCCGATCGAGATGCGGGACACGTTGCCGCCAATCACCGGATAAAATTCCGAGTCGACCGTGCCATCGGGATTCAGCCGCGCGAGGTGGCTGCGGTTCGCGGCGCTGGTCTGCGTCGGCGGAGACAGGGTCAGAAAATATCCGCCCAGGAGGATCTTCCCATCGCTCTGGACGGCAATGGAGGTGACGCCGGCGTCGGCGTTCGGATCGAACTCCGAGTCAGGCGTCCCGTCGGGGTTGAGGCGGGCGATGTGCAGCCGCGCCGTCGGGTTCGATGAGTGGGCGGCGAACTGCGTGAACGCACCGCCGACGAGCATCTTCCGGTCGATGTGCAGCGCCAGCGCCATGACCGCCCCGTCGGTGTCCGGGTCGTACGCCATGTCCAGCGCCCCGGTGGAATCGAATCGGGCGATATTGTTGCGAACGACGCCGGTCGTGCTGCCGCTCGACATCGCGGTGCCAAATGATCCGCCCACCACGATGCTCCCGTCCTGCTGGAGCGCCAGGGCCATCACCTGAGGCGTCGTCGGAAGGACGGATCCGGACGCGGGGGCCTTGCCGATTCCCGCGCTAAACGTGGTGTCGAGGCTGCCGTCGGCGTTGATCCGCGCGACGTAGTTGCGGGCCACGCCGCCGACATGCGTGAAGTCGCCGCCGATGATCATCTGGCCGTTCGTCTGCAGGACGATGGCCCGAATCGCCCCGTCCACGTTCGGATCGAACGACGCGTCCAGCGATCCGTCGGCATTGAGCCGGGCAATGTTGTTCCGGGGAATGCCGATGCCGCCATTGGCCGCCACGAGTCCGAACTGCCCGGCAATGACGACCTTGCCGTCGCCCTGGGTCACCAGCGCGAAGATGTTTCCGTCTACATTCGGGTCGTAGCCATCCGACGCCGAAGGTGTGTTGGTCTGCGCGAAAACCGCGGACGTGACAGCGGTCAAGGCGAGGCAGGAAACAAGCAGGTGCCGGGCAAGACCGCGGAAGAACGGAGCGAGGAGCATGGATGGGAAAGCGAACAGAAAGGTAAAAGAGAGGCGAGGTTGGGGTGTGGCGTGGCTTAAGGCAAGCGATGCCGCATCCGGAAGCGCAACAGTGCGAAACCGGGGTGATCGAGAATGCCGGGCGCGGGGCGGCTGGAGACGTCCATGGGCAAAATGGAATCGATAAGAGGCCGCAGCCGCCGCTCGGTTCCCAGGTTTTCGCGCCGGTCTACGCGTGCGGTGGTGATCACGAGGAGGGCGTTGCGGCCGTGTGCTCGGCCGCGGGCATTGGCATCGCGGGCGGTTTCAACTGGATCACAAGATTGGCCAGGGTGATCAGTCCGCCGCCGACGAGCAGAGACCATGTCAGCCGCTCGTTTACATAGTCGATGCCTCCCCAGACGGAGAACCAGGCGGGAAGGAACAGGGCCATCACGGAGCCGAAGATCGGTTCGATGCAGTAAATCAGCCCGGCTTCGGTCGCGGTGATCTTCGGCTGCCACGTGTTCATGAGCAAAAACGCGGCGATGGTGCAGAAGAGGGTCAGGGTCGCGGTCAGTCCGACCCACGTCGGCGACCCCCACGGGGCGGCCAGCGCGTGCGCATTTGGCGCAGCGATCAATGCCAGCGCCGTGAACACCAGCGCTTCGGTGGCGAAAAGCACGAACGTCAGCCGTTCCGGGCGGTTCGCGGCGAATTCCCTCTTCTCCAGCCAGAGGATCTGCCCCATGAAGAAAAACGAACTGAGCAGCGTTTCGCATTCGCCCCGGCCGAAACGGACCGCGCCCGGTCCGGACGGCGCGAACGGATTGAAGCGACCCAGCACGGCCACCCCGGCCAGCACGAGCGCGCAACTGATCCACACGATCGAGCCGGGATTGCGCCGGGCGCGCAACGCGAGCCAGACGGGGATCAACACCGCGTAAAGCTGCGTCAGGAACGCGGACGTGCTCGCTGCCGTGAACTGCAGGCCGTCGTTTTGCAGCAGCATGCCTCCCGCGGCGAACAGGCCCATCGCCACGCCCTGCTTCAGTTCGAGGCGCGTGAGCCGGGTAAGATCGCGGTGCCACCAGAGTCCGAGCAACAGCACCGCCAGGACAAACCGGGGGGCGACGGTGTAGACCGCACCGAACCACGTTCCCGCGCCCGGCAGCAGCACCGCGTGAAGCATCGTGACCGCCTTGATGACCGGGAAGCTCAAGCCCCAGAAGAGGTTGGCGAGGAGCAGCATGGCAATCGCGCGCTGACGCTGCTGATGTCCGGATGAACCCATGAACGACCCGAGCGTGCGGCACCCAGGTGTCTGCGCCAAGTGAATTGGGGAGGATCGGGCAGCGGTTCGGGGTTTCGCCCCTCGAATGATTCGCAAGATGTTGGTTAATATTTTCTTGTGATCAGTCACGGCCAAGCGGTGGACGACGACGCGCCGTGGATCGCGAGCGGGATGATCTGCGTCCGTCCGGCGGATGCACCGCGGTCGGGTCGGGCTACTGCCGTTTTCTGGTCAGGCGCTCGGAGCGATAACGTCGAAACGCGGACTCCAGTTCTGCCACCCGGAGCGGTTTGGTGAGGTAATCGTCGAGTCCGGCCGCGAAGCCACGCGCCTTTTGTTCGGGACGGACGTCCGCGGTCAGCGCGATGATCCACGACCGGCGGGCGTCGTCGCCGGCTTCGCCGGCCCGGATCCGTTCGAGCGCCGCGAGGCCGTCCATTTCCGGCATGTGGAGGTCGAGCAGCACCACATCGTAGCTCCGCGCCTGCTGCGACAACTCCTCGATCGCCGACCGTCCGTTGCCGACCACGCGACAGGTGCAGCCGAAGCCGGTGAGCACGCGCTGCATCAGCCGTTGGTTCACCTCGTTGTCCTCGACGACGAGGACGTGGAACCCGAAACGCGTCGCGCCGGCCCCATCCGACAACGGCACGCTTGGTCTCGATCCGGAAAGCAGGGCGAAAAACGTTCCGTGGTGCACCGGCCGGTTGACGAGGAGCCGGAAGTGCTTCCGAAGCGCGGTCCGCGACTCGCTGGAAAGCGAGATCGGGACGAGCGCGAGGGTCTTGTCGGTCGGCAGGGCCGGCGTGGAGGGCGGTTGCGCGGCCAGCGCCCGGGCGGCGGCCTCGTCGACATCGATGATCGCCAGGTCCCATCCGGTTTCCGGGACGCTCGACGGAGTGTCGGCCTCCCGTACCTGCGCGCCCCAATATGCCAGCAGCTTCACCAGTTCCCGGCGCGCGCTGCCCGGCGGCATGGCCAGCGCGATGGCGAGACCGTCGAGCCGCCGGCGGGGCGGTTCCTGCGATGCGACCGGCACCCGGATCGTGAAGCTGAAGGTGCTGCCGCGTCCCGGCTCGCTCGTGACGGAGATCTCGCCGCCCATTAGGTGGACGAGGTTGCGGCAGATCGCCAGGCCGAGACCGGCGCCGCCGAAACGGCGCGTCGACGATTCGTCAATCTGGCTGAAGGGCTTGAACAGCCGGTCGTGCTGCGCGGCGGAGATTCCGATGCCGGTGTCGCGAACCTGGAATTCGAGCACGGCGCACGGCTGGTCCGCGCGACCGCGCGGATCGACCGGCGCCGCAGCCTCGGGGGCGGATTCAAACCGGACCACGCGGATGGAAACCTCGACTTCGCCGTGTTCCGTGAACTTGACGGCGTTGCCAACCAGGTTGACGAGCACTTGCCGCAGCCGGCCGCCATCGACGATCACGGCGGCGGGGACGTCGCCGGCCGTGCCATGCAGCAGCTCGATCTCTTTTTCGACGGCCTTGGTCGCATGCAGATCGAGCGCCTCCTCGATGCACTCCCGCGGATCGCAGGCGATCGGGTCGAGCTTGAGCTTGCCGGATTCGATGCGGGCGTAATCGAGGATGTCGCCGGTCAGATGGATGAGGGCCTCGCCGCTGGCGCGGATCGTGTGAACGTACTCGCGCTGTTCGGTCGAGAGCGGCGTTTCGAGGAGGAGGCTGGTGAAGCCGACAATGCCGTTCAGCGGCGTGCGCACCTCGTGGCTCATGGTCGCGAGGAACTGCCCCTTGGCGCGATCACCGGCCTGGGCGAGGTCGCGGGCGTCGCGCAACTCGGCCTCCTTGCGCTTCGCCTCGGTCACGTCGTCGAACATCGCCACGAAACAGGCCATCGATCCGTCGCGATGCCGCACGGGTGTCACCATGCCGTGGACGGGATAGGTGGTCCCGTCCTTCCGCTGGTTGCTCCATTCCCCCTCCCAGGTCCCGCCGGCGCGAATCGTCACGAGCATGTCGCTCGACGTCGCATCGTTCGAGCGGTTGATGAAAAACTCGCGGCAGTGCCGGCCGATCAGCTCGCGGCGCGAATACCCGATCTGCTGGCAAAGGCCCCGGTTCGCGTATTCGATCCGCTGTTCCAGATCGAGGATCATGATGGCGGAGTGACTCTGCTCGACCGCCTCGGACAGGTTCCGGATGGCTTCCTGCTGCTCGCCCTGCCGCCGCGTGACGAGGAGCGCGACGAAGGGAAAACCGAGCAGGGTCCACGCGTAGAACGCGCCGCGAAACGCCGCCAGCCAGAGGTTGCGGACCCAATCGTCGGCCGTGACATTGATCGCGAGAAAATCGAATCCGGGGGTGACCGGATTCAGTCCGGTCGCGATCGGCGCCACCCCGGTGACGGACGCGCCGGAGTTCTCGCCCAACGGGTCGGTGCACGCCGGGCGGCCGCTTTGCAGCATCGCCTGGACCGCGGGCGAACGCGGCGTGTCGAGGTCTCCGGGTTGCGGCTGATCGCGGGATCCGGCCGCGGTGCCATCGACGAGGAACGCGACCGGCCCGCTTCGTTCGGCGCGATACAGCCCGATGTAGCGAATCCGAGCGTCGGCCGATTGCAGTTTCTGGAGCCGCCGCTTGATCGCGAGGTACTCCGGCGACGCGAGGTCGGTCCGCACCGCCCCGAGCGGGTGGAGGTCGGTTGGTTCGAACGCCGCCGCGAGCATCTCGGCTTCCTGTTCGAGGTCGTGCCGCAGATGACTCCGTTCGAGCCGGTAGTTGACGACGCCGGTGATCGCGCCGACGGTGAGGATCGCGGCGGCGACGGCGGCGATTCGCGGCTTCGTCAGGTGGAACAGTGGCATGCCGGGGTGGGCGTGGGTCCTATCAAGCGGACTGGCTCCGCTCGCGCAATCCCGAAGCCGGCGGCGACGATGCGGTGGAGGCGGGAGCTCGGCGCGCCGATGGCTTCGATCCACGCGGGCGCAAAAAAACCGCCGCAGTCAAACCGCGGCGGTTCGGAAAAAACCTGGGGCCAGCGTTCAGGAAACGTGGCTCGAGACGAGCTTCGTCATCTCGAACATCGAGACCGCCTTCTTGCCGTTGAAGACGTCCTTCAGCTTCTCGTCGGCATTGATCTGCGTCTTCACCTTCTTGTCCTGCAGACCGTTCTTCTTGATGTACGCCCAAAGCTTCTTGGTCAGCTCGGTGCGGGGCATCGGGGTCGAGCCAACGACAGCGGCGAGCTTCGCATCGGGCGTGACCGGTTTCATGAACGCAGCGTTCGGTTTACGGGCGGATTTTTTTGCCATAGTGATATTGGTTTGGAGTCTGTTTCCCTCGAAAACAGAGCACTTCTAGAGGGAATATCCGAGGTTTGCATAGGAAAATCTGCAGGATTTACGAGGGAAAACGCCTCGGTGGACTGCTGTAAGTTGAGGTGATTTAGCGTGCCAAACGCGTTGAAATCGCCTTGGCGCTCCCCCGGCGGAGCTCGTGGGCAGCCCCGCGGTCGGCCCGCAGGCGGGCACGCGGTCGCCCGCCGGATGTGAAAATCTCGTGATCAGGTGCGCTCGTCGATCTGCACGAACTGCCGGTACAGGGCCGCATAATGACCCTGCTGCGCGAGGAGCGCGTTGTGCGTGCCCCGCTCGATGATTCGCCCCCGGTCGAGCACGAGCACCAGGTCCGCGTGGCGGATCGTGCTCAGCCGATGCGCGACGACAAAACTCGTCCGCCCGCGCAGCAGCTTGACCAGCGCCGTTTGCAGCCGGGCCTCGGTCAGCGCGTCGATCGAGCTGGTCGCCTCGTCGAGAATCATCAAACGGGGATCGGCGAGGAGCGCGCGGGTGAAGCACACCAGCTGGCGCTGGCCGACCGAAAGCCCCGCGCCTCGTTCCCCCACCGGCGTATCCAGTCCCTGCGGCAGGGCTTCGAACAGGTCGAGGCAGTCGAGCTGCGCCGCGGCGGCGCGCACCTCGTCATCCGTCGCCGCCGGTTTGGAGAACCGGATGTTCTCCGCCACCGTGCCGCTGAAGAGGAAATTCTGCTGCTGCACCATGCCCATCTGATGGTGCAGGGAATCGCCGCGGATCGTCCGAATCTCGCGGCCGTCGAGCATGACCGCGCCGCGCGTGGGAAGATAGAATTTCGCCACGAGATTGATGATCGAGCTCTTGCCGCTGCCGGTGTGGCCGACCAGCGCCACCGTCTGTCCGGGTTCGGCGGTGAAGTTCACGTCATGCAGTACGGGGCGGCTCGGATCGTACCCGAACGACACGTCCTGGAACTGGACGCGGATGCCGTGGCCCGTGCGGGTCCGCGGGACTGCGGCGGGCGTGACGCCGGACGCGCCCGTTTCCACCGGCGCCGCGTTGTCCGCCGGCGATCGCGGATCCGGCAGTTCCGTCGCGGCCGGGTCGTCCTCCCAGTCGGGCGCCGTGTCGATCAGGCGGAACACGCGTTCCGCGCCCGCCATGGCGACCAGCGCCTGGTTGTACTGGTTGCCGATGATCGCGATCGGCGAGAAGAAGAAGTTCGAGAGAAAGAAAAACTTGATCAGCGAATCGAGCGTCATCGCGCCTTCGAAAACCCGCCAGCCGCCGAAGAGCAGCAGGATCGCGACGAAGAACTGGCTGTTCAACTCGAGCAGCGGCGTGAGGATCGCGGAGGTGCGCGCCAGGGCGATGTTGTACCGCGCGTGGTCCGACAGCAGCCCGCGGAAGAGCCCGGCGTTGGTCTGCTGCCGGACGAAACCCTGCGTGACCCGGATGCCGGTGACCGATTCCGCCAGCGTGGCCGTGACGCGGCTGAAGCTCTCCTGCGTCGCGCGGGTGAGGCGGCTGAGTTTGACGCGGAAGTGCCGGTTGACGCTCCACAGGACGGGCGCCATCCCGAGCACGACGAGGAACAGCTCCCAGTCGCACCGCAGCATCACGACCGCCGTGAAGATCATCTGCCCGAACTGGACCGCGCTGACGAAGAACACGTCCTGGATGCCGACCCGCAGCGCCTCCACGTCGCTGACCACGCGGCTGATGATCCGTCCGACCTTTACGCGGTGGAAGAAGCTCATCGGCTGCCGCTGCGTGCAGGCGAAGATGTCGGCGCGCAGGCCGTTGACGACCGTCTCGCCGATTTCGAGCGCGTACCGCTGCCGCCAATGGAACATGCCGTCGGTGAGCAGCCCGAGCACGCCGTAGCCGAAGACCGCCCACGGCAGGACGCCGATCGCATGATGGGCGATCGGTCCCGAGATGATCGACGCCGAGGCCCAGACCAGAGCGGGCAGTTGCGCCGATCGGATGACGGCGAGAACGAAGAGCGCGTTGAGCTTCGGTTTGACCGGGGTCGCGTAGGTGAACAGCCGGCGGATCAGCCCCCATTCGAGCGGTTTGAACTGCTCCTCGTCGTCGTCGTCGCGCAACCGCTGCACGAGTCCCATGTCGCGAATTTCAAATTCGCCCGGGTTCCGGGATTTGCCGGGCGCGCTCATGATTCGTGAGCGGGTTTGCGCCCGCGTTGGCCCCGCGCCGCGCGCGGACGTTCGACCGGGTCGGGGTCCGATGCCGTCCACGTCGCGCGTGCGGCCTCACGGTTTCGCTTCGGGGCCGGTCTCACGTCGATCTCCTTTCGGCGGCAGCCTGGAGGTCCCGGTTGTCCACCAACTGCAGGTTGGCGACGTGCAGGTACGGCCCCGACTCGCGCATCAACTGCTCGTGGGTGCCGCGCTGCACGATCCGTCCGTTTTCCAGCACGATGATGAAGTCGGCGCGGCGCAGCGTGCTCAGGCGATGGGCGACGATGAAGGTGGTCCGCCCGGCGATCGCGCGGTCGAGCGCCTCGAAGATCTCGTGTTCGGTCTCGCTGTCGATCGCGGCCGTCGGATCGTCGAGCAGCAGGATGGCCGGCTCCAGGAGGACGGCGCGGGCGATCGCGAGCCGCTGCCGCTGGCCGCCGGAGAGGCTGTTGCCGCTCTCGCCGAGGACCGTGTCGTAGCCGTCGGGCAGCCGCAGGATGAAATCGTGCGCCGCCGCGACGCGCGCCGCCTTCTCGATCTGGGCCTGCGTCGCCTCGGGATGGCCGAACGCGATGTTGGCGCGGACCGTGTTCGAAAACAGGAAGCTCTCCTGAAACACCAGGCCGATGTTCCGCCGCAGGTCGTCCAGGTGCAGTTGCCGGATGTCGACGCCGTCCACCAGCAATCGTCCCGCGGTCGGGTCGTAGAACCGCGGGATGAGGCTCATGAGCACGCTCTTGCCCGAACCGGTGGCACCGAGAATGGCGACGCACTGCCCCGGCTTCACGTCGAGGTCGATCTCGCGGACCACGGTTTCCGCCCCGTCGTAGGCGAACGAGACCTTCTCGAACGTCACGGCGCCCTGGAGCCGGGGCCGTCGCAGCGCGTTGGGCGGATTCTTCACCTCGATCGGAGCGTCCAGGATCTCGAACACGCGCCGCGCTCCGATCAGCGATTGCTGCACGCTGTTCACGACCGTCGCGACGTTGTTCACCTGGCCGGAAAACTGGTCGAGCAGGCCGGCGAACACGACGAGGCCGGCACCGAGCGGCAGGCGGTTGTGGGCGACGAGCCAGCCGCCGTAACCGAGCAGCACCATCGTGTTGATGCGCGTCAGAAACCCGACCGCCGGTGAGAACAGGCTCATCCGCCAGAAGATATTGCGCTGCTGGTGCAGGCAGGCGTCGTTCGCGGCCTTGAACACATTGCGCCGCTCCGGTTCGCGCCCGAACCCCTTGGTCACCGCGATCCCCTGCGTGCTTTCCGTGAGCACCTGGACCATCCGCTCCACCAGCGTGCGGTTGTGCGCCATTTCCGGCTGCACCTTCCGGGAGAACGTCGCAGCCATGACCCAGAGCAGCGGGGTCGTCGCCAGGCACGCGATTGTCAGGCCGAGGCTGAGGCCGGCCATGTACACCACGTAGACCGTGAGCGAAATCGCCATGATCACGGTCTGGATCAGCACCTGGTCGACGAACATCCGGACCGACTGCACGTCGCTGGTCACCCGCGTGATGATCGAGCCCGTCGTGTTGGCGTCGAAGAACCGGAAACTGAGCCGCTGCAGCTTTTCGTACACCTCCGCGCGCAGGTCGACGACGAGTTCCTGCTGGACGAGTTTGTTGACGGTGACGGCGTAGACGTAGTTCAGGATCGCGCGGCAGATCGCGAGCACGAGGATGAGGCCGGCGAGGAGGGCCAGCACCTGGCTGGGCGGCCAGCGTTCCGGCAGGATGAGGTGCAGCCGGTTGGGCGCGAGCGGCGCCCCCTGCACCTTGTGGCTGATGTAGTCGATGCCGATGCCGGTGAAGCTCAGTCCGAAGATGCCCAGCGTGAGGAGGATCAACTGGATCAACAGCACCTGCACGCACCGGACGCGGTAGCGCCACGCGAGTCCGAACAGCCGCCGGATCAGGGCCTGGTTGGAAAGGCCGGCGGCGGAGGACATTGGTGGTGCTTCAGCCATGCAGGGGGCCGAAACTAGGCACGCCCGCCGCGGGCGCACGTAATTTCTTCCGGGGTTTCACCCCGTGCGATTTGCACCCTGCCACGGCTTGCGGGCCGTTCGTCCGTCCGCCGGATCCCGGGGCGAAGGCTCACCGGCGGCGCCGGACCGGATACTGCGGCGGCTGCATTTGCTGCAGCTCCTGGCGCGTGACGTTGGGTTGCGCGGGGCCGCCGCCCTGCTGTGCGGCTTGCTGCGCCGCCTGCTCGCGCAGGGCGCGCCGGCGCGCCACTTCCGCGGCCACCGCTTCGAGCCGCCGCTGCTCGTCGGCCGGCGTCGGATTTGGCACGACCGTGTTGATGACGGCGGGCGAGACATTCTGGATCTGCGCGGGCATCGGCTGTCCCGCCATCACCATGCCAAAATTCGCGCCGGCGGTGACCTTCGCCACATGCAACTGCAGCGTCAGCGACTGCCCGTTGTGTTCGACCACGAGCGTGTCGGGATCGCGTTCATGCTGCTTCACCACCACGTCGAGATTGGGATCACGTTCGCCGAGCTTGAGCCAGGAGCCGACTTTCCGCTGCGGGTCGACCACCCGGAATTGTTGCACCTGGCCGATTTCCATCGAGCCGCGGTATTCCAGCGGGGCGTTCGGCGTCGCCGCCGAGGTCGAACCCTGCGGGGGAAGAAACGGCGAAACCTTGATCAGTTCGGCGCGGGCGGCGACCGACAGCGCGAACACGGGAACGATCAGCAGGCGGGAAATGGAGGGGAATCGGGCCGGCATGGCGCGGACGAAAGTAATAGTTCGGGTCGATTGCGCGTCAAGCGGGGCGCGGGTTTCGGCAGGGATCGACGCACCGAGCCTCCGATCGTTACCGGAATGTCACGGGACCGCGGCGGCCGCTTCGCGCCAAAGCGCTTGAACCGTGCTGGGACCACTGCGACGCTGCGGCTTCCCCCCCACCGTGCAATTCGATCCGACGCTTTTCACGACTTCCGAATCCGACCTGTTCGGCCGGCTTGGCGCCTCGAGCGGCGGTCACTCCGCCGCGACCGCCGCGCGCCTGCTGGACGACGTCGGCCCGAACACGGTCGCCGCGGGCCAGCGGCACTCGGTCGTGCGCGACCTGCTGGAACGATGCCGCAATCCGCTCGTGATCCAGCTCCTCGTGATCGCGACGGTCACGTATCTGACGGGCGACTCGGCCTCGACGATGATCGTCTCGGGCATGATCTTCCTCAGCGTGGTCCTGTCGTACGTGCAGGAGACGCGCTCGTCGCGCGCCGTCGACAAGCTGCAGAAGCTCGTGAAGACCACCGCGACGGTGCTCCGCGACGGCCGCGAGGCGGAGGTTTCGCTGGAGGAACTGGTGCCCGGCGACATCGTGATCCTGGCCGCCGGCAGCCTGATCCCGGCGGACCTGCGGGTGCTTTCGGCCAAGGACTTCTTCGTGACGCAGTCCGCGCTCACCGGCGAATCCATGCCGGTTGAGAAGAACGCGGACACCAACCAGCCCGCCACGCGCGCGCCGTTCGAATACTCGAACGCCTGCTTCATGGGCAGCAACGTGCTCAGCGGCTCGGCCAAGGCGATGGTCGTCGTGACGGGCAGCCGGACCTACTTCGGCGCGCTCGCGCAGAAGATGATGGCGAAGCGCGAGGCGACCAGCTTCGACACCGGGATCAAGAACTTCACCTGGCTGATGATCCGGTTCATGGTGGTGATGGTCTCCGTCACCTTCCTGATCAACGGCCTGACCAAGCACAATTGGGCGGAGGCGCTGACGTACGCGCTGTCGGTCGCGGTCGGCCTCACGCCGGAAATGCTGCCGATGATCATCACGGTGTGCCTCTCGAAGGGAGCCCTGATGATGTCGCGAAAGAAGGTCATCGTGAAGCATCTGCACGCCATCCAGAACTTCGGCGCGATGGACGTGCTGTGCACCGACAAGACCGGCACGCTGACGCAGGACCACGTCGTCCTCGAACGCTACGTCGACGTCACCAACCGCCAGAGCGACGACGTGCTGCGGTACGCGTACATGAACAGCTTTTACCAGACGGGCCTGCGCAACCTGCTGGACCGCGCGATCCTCGCGCACACCGAGCTCGACGTGGAGCGCAACTGCCGGAAGGTCGACGAGATCCCGTTCGACTTCAAGCGTCGCCGGATGTCGGTCGTGATCGACTACGAGGACCGCCACGTCCTCATCTGCAAGGGCGCGGTGGAGGAGGTCTCCGCCGTGTGCGAGAACTACCAGGTCGACGAGGACATCAATCCGCTGATCCGGCTCATCCGCGACGACCTGATGGACGAGTACCGGCATCTCAGCGCCGACGGGTACCGCGTCCTCGCGATCGCCTACCGCGAGTTCGACCGGACGAAGCAGACCTTCTCCGTCGCCGACGAATCGCAACTGACGCTCCTCGGGTACATCGCGTTCTTCGACCCGGCCAAGGACACCTCCGCCAAGGCCATCGATGCGCTCACGCGCTCGGGCGTGGCCGTGAAGATCCTCACCGGCGACAACGAACTGGTCACGCGGAAGGTCTGCCACGACGTCGCGATGCCGATCAGCAAGATCGTGACGGGGCCGCAGCTCGCCGCCCTCGACGACGCGGGTTTTGCCCGCGAGGTCACCGAGGCGAACGTGCTGGCGCGGCTGACGCCGGATCAGAAGGAGAAGGTGATCAAGACGCTCCGCGCGCAGGGCCGGGTGGTCGGGTTCATGGGCGACGGCATCAACGACGTCCTCGCCATGAAGGCCGCCGACGTCGGCATCTCGGTCGACACCGCGGTCGACGTCGCGAAGGAGTCGGCCGACATCATCCTCCTCGAGAAGAGTCTCCTCGTGCTGGAGGACGGAATCATCGAGGGGCGGAAGGTGTTCGCGAACATCACCAAGTACATCAAGATGGGCGCGAGCTCGAATTTCGGGAACGTGTTCAGCGTCGTCGGCAGCGCCGCCTTCCTGCCGTTCCTGGCGATGTCGCCGACGCAGTTCCTCGTGAACAATCTGCTCTACGATTTTTCGCAGATCGGCATCCCGCTCGACAACGTCGACGAGGAGTACCTGGCGAAGCCGCGCCGCTGGAACATCAAGAGCATCCAGAAATTCATGGTTTTCGTGGGGCCGATCAGCTCGATCTTCGATTACGCGACCTTCTTCCTGATGCTCTATTTCTTCGGGTGCTGGAAGCTGGACCTGCCGGCGCCGCACCAACTGGCCGCGTATTTTGCGCACCCGGCGGACCCGGACGGCACCTATGCCGCGGCGCTGTTCCACACCGGCTGGTTCGTGGAGTCGCTGCTCACCCAGACGCTGATCGTTCACATCATCCGGACCCAGCGAATCCCGTTCATCCAGAGTCGTCCGAGCCGGACGATGCTGCTCACGACGCTGACCATCATGGCGATCGGGTGCTGGCTTCCCTATTCGCCCGCCGCTCATTTCCTGCACCTCGTGCCGCTGCCCCCGATCTTCTTCCTTTGGATGCTGCTGTTCCTGCTCAGCTACAGCGTGCTCACCCATTTCGTGAAGACCTGGTTCGCCCGCCGGTTCGGCATCGACTGAACCGCCGCGCCGCCCGCCTCCGGGGAAAGCCGGTCGATCTTCCGTGATCCGCCGCTGACCCGTGCGCCGGGTAGCGGTCCACGTCGGCTCAGCGGACGGGCGCGCTTCCGTCGTCGGCTCGCACTCTCGGCTTTCCTTTTGTCGGTACTCTCACTTTCTCTCCTCGCATGCGCAGCATTTTGACCGCTCTCCAGGAAGGCCGGCTGTTTGAACTGCCCGAGTCCGGCAAGACCCGCGCGCTGGAATTTCTGGCGCGCATCTTGGATGCGAATCCCGACATCGAGGTCGGGACCGATGCCCTGGACGAAATTCAAAAGCGCGAATTCGAGTGCAATACCGGCATCGGAATGGGCGTGGCCGTCCCGCACATCCGCGCCCGGCGCGAGGAGGGCGATCTTTTCTGCGCGGTTGGCTGGTCGCCGACCGGCGTCGACTACGGCGCCCCGGACTCGAAACCGGTTCACCTGGTGGTGATGTACTACATCCCCGGGGCGCAGAAGAACGTCTACCTCAAGGAGGTCTCCACGCTCGTCAAGGCGATGAAGAAGACCGGAGGGATCGATCCGATCGCCCATGCGCCCGACCTGAACACCGTCCGTAATCTGCTCCTCGATTGGGTCAGCAGCGGGCTGGGGGAGTCGGGCCCGGAAGCGGTCGCCCGGATGATCAAGCTCGATGTCCGCCAGACCCAGGCGGCGCCTGCGCTGGCGCCGGCGGTTGCGCCTGCGCCCGCACCGGCGGTCAGCGTGCCCGCTGTCGGGAAGGCCGTCGCGTTTCAGGTGCTCGTGGCCAGTCCGACCGGGGTGTTCGTGCTCGCAGGCGATGCGGATTGGTCCGCCACGATGGAGAAGGATGCCGCATTCGCGCAGCGCCTCGCTTCAGGAGGCCCTTTCGTTGCCGGTGGTCGTAACGTATTTGTCACGTCCAGCACCCAATATCCCGCTGGACGGGTCCTGTATCAGGGCATCGCGATCGCCCCCGCCGCCTGAGCGGCGGCCATCCCGGTCAGCCTGCGAAAACGCCCTACCCGGCCAGGCCGGGTACTGCTCCCCTTTCACTTTCACGTCGGTTGCGGCAGAGTCGCAGTTTGACTCTGAATTTGCGTCGATTCGCGTTCATTCGCGGTTCTTCCACGCCTGCTTCCGGCTCAGGGTCTCGCTGCTGTTTCCCTCCCGCGCGGTGACGTGGGCGAGCAGCAGCGTGAAAAAGCACAGGACCAGGTTTTGCAGCGGTAGCTGCAGCGCGGTCGGCAGGGCGTAGATGATGCAGACGGCGGGCACCCAAACGCCGAGGTTGGAGATCAGCACGGGCAGCACCTGCCGGCGGTACCAGCCGCCGGTGCGCCAGTCGGCGATGACTGGGCGGAGCGAAAAGCGCGTTTCCACCCACGCATAGACCAGCACCGTCACGGGGACGGCAAAGGCCGGACAGTACACGAACTGATCGAGGAACGTCTTGATCGCGATCGTCCTCGCGTCGTGTCCTTCGCCCACCACGTAGGCGAGGAGCCGGTACCACAGGTCGACTTCGATTCCCTTGTAGGCCCAGAATGCGGTGAGCGCCGCGCCGGCGCTCCAGGTGAAACGATCGCGCGTCGACGTTCGCAGCCGCAGGTAAACGAACGGGATCAGCCCGCCAAACAGCCCGGTCGACACGATGCCGAAACCGATGCCGGCCCGGCGGTGCAGTGTGGCCAGCGCGTCCACCGCCGCATGTGTCGGGGCGTGCCGGTAATACGCCAGCACCAGCGCCAGGGCCGCCAGTTGCAAAGCCAGGCCGGCGCCCAGGTTGGCGCGTGCGCCGCGCAGACCCGCACGCCAGGGAGCTTCGATTGCCGCAGCCGAGGTGGACATGGAGCGTGCATTCTCCCGGCCGGCCGCCGGCGGGAAAGCGTATTCGTCGGATCCGGGCGCGTCCGGAGCGGCGCGGGAAACACTTAGCGGAAGCATCCCGGCTTAAGTGCTGGCTTTCGGAGCCGAATTTCCTCTTCGATAGCCAACCCTAGCCGAACCCCGAGCATGATGGTGTCGAATATCCGAGGCATCGGGTGTTGTGGCGACCGCATCGTTGCAGTCGCGCTCTTTGTCGCCTGCCTCGGTTTCGCGATGACCGCCGCCGCCGCCGAGCGAATGGGCGCCGCGGATGCGAATCGGTTCAAGGTGCTCACCGTCGTTGGCGACATCTATCAGGTCCCTCCGGCCGAATTTGAGGAGGTCCACCGCGTCCAGCTCGAGTTCGTGGTCTACTACTATGATCCCGCCTGGAAGGTCATGTGGGGGCGGAATGGAAACTCGGACAACTATGTGTCGCTCCACGACTGGCGGGGATCCCTGCGACCCGGCCAGCGCGTGTTGATCGAGGGTGAGGTGGTCCCCGCCCGCGGCACGAACATCGAGCACACCACCGTGAAGGTGCTGGCCGATGCGGTGCCCCTGCCGGTGATGTCGGTCGACGGCGACGCGGGGGATGTCGCGAAGCTGAACCACCATCTCGTTTCGATCACCGGGTATGTCGATCGCCAGTTGAACACGGATCCGGATCACGTTGAACTGGACCTCGTCGCTGGCGACCGGCTGATCACCGCCCGGGTCCTGGCGCAGGACGGTGTCGCGCCGCTCGAGGGATGCATCGTTCGGGTCAAGGGCGTGTATTCGGCGACGGCCGACCCGGCGGGCGGATTGCCGAAGATCGAGGTCTGGGTGCAGGACAAGCGTGATCTTCAGGTTGAGGGGAGGCTGGACGGCGACCGACGTTTCGATCTTCCGCTGACCCCCATCGATCAGATTCCAACGGTGCCGCGCGGCGCGGTCGTCCGGATCGCCGGAACCGTGCGAGCCCAGCAGCCTGGAACGACGCTGACCATCCGGGACGAAACCGGCCAGATCCTCGTCCGTTCGCCGCAGGTGGCCCGGCTCGCGCTGGGCAGCGCGGTCGATGCGATTGGCGTTCCCTCCCGTCTCGGCCTCGAATGGGTGCTGGTCCACGGGCTCTACCGGGAAAGGAGGGGAACCACTCGAAGCGCCGCGAACGCCGCGGTCCTCCGGCTCGCCGAACAGATCCGCAACCTCTCGGCCGATGAAGCTTCCCGCCGCCGACCGGTGAAGCTCACCGGTGTCGTCACGTGGGCCAATCCGCAGGCCGGCTTCTTTTTCGTGACCGATATCAGCGGCGGCGTGCGTGTGATGCAGCCTCCCGGCCGTCCCGCCGCGGTCATTGTCGGCCTGCGGGTCGAGGTCACCGGCGTGTCTGGCGTTGGCCCGTTCACGCCGGAGGTGCTCGCCTCGAACGTTCACTACACCGCCACCGTGGACCTGCCGGAAGCCCGACCGGTGATGCTCGAGCAGGCGCTCACCGGCGTGGAAGAGGCGCAGTGGGTGTCGATGAGCGGCTATGTTCGGGCCGTTGCCCGCGAGGGCGTGTGGGAACGGCTGGAAATGACCACGTCGGGCGGCGAATTCTCGGCCGTTCTTCCGCCCGACGCGCAACTGGAGACGCTGGTCGGATCTGTCGTTCGGGTGCGCGGCGTCTGCGGCGCGATCGCCAACCGGAAGCGCCAGTTGACGGGAATCCAGGTCTGGGTGCCGTCGCTCGAGTATGTCGAAATCGAGGAGCACGCGCCCCGGGATCCGTTCGCCGTCGCGTTGCACAGCGTGGCCAGCCTGCGGCAGTTCAACTCCCCCGAGGCCTTGAACCGGCGCGTTCGCGTCGTCGGCATCGTGCTCAGCCAGGTGCCCGGGCGGTCCATTCACCTCCAGGATGGAACCGACGGGTTGCTCGTGTTGAGCCGCGGCACGACTCCCGTGCAGCCGGGCGATCGGCTGGAAGCTGTCGGATTTCCCGGACGCGAAAGCACGCGGGCCGTCCTGCGCGAGGCGGTCTACCGGCGGATTGGCGGCGGTGCGGAGCCGTCGCCGCTTCCGGTCGCGAACGTGCTCCTGCCGGACGCGGAACTCGACGGCCGTCTTGTCCGCATCGAGGCGCAACTGCTCGACGTCGGCAACCAGCCGGACGGCACGCGGCTGATTCTTCAGGCCGGGAAGGTCTTCGAGGCGTTTCTCGACACCGATCGAGGCGGCGCGCGCTGGGCGCCCGGCAGCCGCGTGGCTCTGACCGGCGTGTACGAAATCCAGTTCGACGAGTCCCGGCGCCCCCAGTCCGTGCGGCTGCGGCTGCGCACGCCCGAGGACGTCCGGGTGCTCCAGCGTCCCTCATGGTGGACCGCGCGCCGGGCGCTGACGCTGACGGGGTTCCTGGCAGTGGCCGTCGTGCTCGGCGGCGCGTGGGTCATGGCTTTGCGGCGTCGGGTGCGGCGCCAGACGGAGCAGATCCGCGACCAGGTCGAGAACGAGCGGGCGGCCCGCCTCGAGGCCGCGCTGGCGCGGGCCTCGAAGCTCGAGTCGGTGGGCGTCCTCGCGGGGGGGATCGCCCACGACTTCAACAATCTCCTCACGGTCGTCATGTGCAACCTGTCGCTTGCCCGGCTCGAACCGGGCTTGAGTCCGGACACCGAACGCTGCCTGCGCGAGAGCGAGCGGGCCACGACGCGGGCCCGTGACCTGACCCGGCAACTGCTGACGTTCGCCAAGGGAGGCGCACCGGTCCGCACGGCCGTGGCGTTCGGCGATCTGGTCCGGGAATCCGCCGAGTTTGCGCTGCACGGCTCGCGGTCGCGCTGCCAGTTCGATCTCGCGGGGGATCTCTGGCCCGCCCACGTGGACAAGGGACAGGTCGGCCAGGTGGTGCAGAACATCGTGATCAACGCGAATCAGGCGATGCCGGCGGGAGGCGTGATCGCGATCGCCGTGCGCAACGCCGACGTCGAGGTCGGTGCGGTCCCCGGTCTCATGCCGGGCCGTTACCTCAAGCTGACGGTGTCCGACACCGGTTGCGGCATCGCGCCGGAAATTGTGCCGCGGATTTTCGATCCTTACTTCACCACGAAACCGCATGGCAGCGGACTCGGACTCGCGACCGTGTATTCGATCGTGAAACAGCATCACGGCCACGTCGAGGTCGCCTCCGTGCCCGACCACGGCAGCACGTTCACCGTGTGGCTGCCGGCGGCCGATGTCGCGCCCGCGCCGGCGGCGGCGCCCGCCGTCGAGCCCGCGCGGCGGACCGGTCGGGTCCTGTTCATGGACGACGAGCCGAGCATCCGGCAAATGGCGCGCATGATGTTCCGGCGCATGGGGCTCGACGTGACGGACGTGCCGGACGGCGCCGCGGTCGTGCAGGAATATGCCGCCGCGCGCGCCGCGGGTAAGCGTTACGACGTCGTCGTGCTGGATCTCACCGTTCCGGGCGGCATGGGCGGAGCCGAGGCCATGCACAAGCTGCGCGAAATCGATCCTGGCGTCGTGGCTGTTGTGTCGAGCGGGTATTCGAACGATCCGATCATGGCCAATTTTCGGGCCTACGGCTTCGCCGCCGTGGTCGCGAAGCCGTATGAAGCCGCCGTGCTCGCGCGGACGATTGACGCGGTGATGGGTCGCGACCGCGCCGAGCCGGGCACCGAGCCGAACCGGACACAGCCGGTCCGGTGACCGCGAAAGTCACCGGGCACGAATCGGCGCCGTCGCGCTTACGCGAAGAGCCACTGCAATCCGGCGCGAAACGCGTCGGGCAGGACGTTGTAATGGTCGCGCTCGGGAAACCGGCGCATCGTCACCTCGAGCTTCGGGAAGGGGAGGGCCGCAAGCTGCTGCTCGAGGAGGTCGAGGTCGCCCCGCATTGATTCCGTGTCGTCCTCGCCGACGCTGAGAAAGAGTTTCGCCGGCAGCGGCTGGCCGGTTCGCTGCAGCCGCTGGCCGGCGCAGAGCACGGACCGGTCATCCCACCACAGCGAGGGTGCGCTCGCGAGCATCCGGTTGAAGAACGGGGTGCGCTGAAACAGCGCGTGCATGACCAACAGGGAGCCGAGGGAATGTCCGGCGAGCCCGCGGACGTCTTCGCGGAGCGGATACCGCTGCCGGAGTTCGGGCCAGACGGTGTCGGTGAGAAAGGAGAGGAAGGCGTCGGCCCCGCCGCTCCCGGCCTCGGTGGCGAGGGGGGTTGGGGTGTAGTCCCGGATCCGCCGGTTGCCGGGCCGGGTGTAACTCGCGCCGTAGCCGATGCCGACGAGGAGGAGGGGCGCAATTTCCGCGGCCGAGAAGCCGGCGCGGTAGGCCTCGACCGCGGCGCCAAACTGGTCGTCGCCGTCCATGAAGAGCACGGCGGGCAGCGGAGCGGAAACCGTGGCGGGCGCTTCGATGTAAACGGTGTACGGCGTATCAGTCCCGGGTGAGCGGAGCGTGAAAGCGGGAGCGGGCATGGCGCGAGCGTGCCGCAGATCCGCGGTTTGGCGATTCCGCGCGCGGGATTTTCCGGCCGCCGGATTGCCGTGGCTCTGTGGATTCCACCCGTTCGCCATT
>DASZYH010000090.1:0-28432 GCA_035545515.1 Opitutaceae bacterium | reverse complement strand
CGGTGTCGTCGACGAGCGTCGTGCCTTGCCGGTATTCCGGCGCCAGCAGCTCGAGGTAACTCTGTTCGGCGAACCGGCGGCAATGGAGCAGCACGCGGGCCCGCTGGCCGGGGGCGCGGACCAGACGGCCGAGCGCCTGGTTCACCTTCGTCATGCCGGGAATCTGGTACACCTGCCGGAAGGCCGCGTCCCGTGCCATCGCGGCGTGCGCGGCTTCGGCCAGGCGGGCCCGCTGGACTGCGTTCACCTCCGGCAACGCCGGTCCAACCACCATCGCGTGCGTCACGCGGCCGCCCAGCACATCGATGCTCTCGGCAAAACTCGAGCCGAGGACCAGGAACAGCGCATCGGCGGCCAGGAGCGATTCCTCCACCCACGCCGTTTGGGCCGCGAGATCGCGGACCTTCGGTTGGACAGCAGCTCGGAATGCCCTGGCGAGGCCCGCGAGTTCCTGGCGGATCGCGTCGGCGTAGGCGTATGAGGGAAAAAAGACCGCGATGGCGCCGCCGGCTGCCGTCTGGAGCGACTGGACCGTTTCGGCCGTCGCGCGGTAATGACGCGACCGGTGCTGAAAGGTCGTGTCGACGCGCACGTCGAAGCCAAGGTCGTAGGTTCCGTCCCGCCACGGCGCCTGCGCCCGGAGCACCGCCGGGGTGGCGGCCTCCCGCGCTTCCTCGACGCGAAGCAGGTCGGCGCCGCTGGTCAGCTGCCGGTAAAGCTTTCGCGTTTCGCGCTTGTTCAAGGTGCCCAGCCGCTCGGGCGCGGTCGATGCGACGACGGCGGATCCAGCGGCTGCGCCGCGATCGGACGATTTGAGTCTTGTCTCGGCGGGAGCGGCGGGACTTTCGAGTGGATCCAGCCCGCAGGCCGCGCGAAACCCGTCCACCGGCGTCAACGTGGCGCTGGCCAGGACGACGCCGCCGTACTCGCGCAGTGTCGCACCAATTGCGGTGGCAGCGTCGAGACAGGTGATCGCGAGTTCTCCGTCGCGCGGACACCACCAGAGCCGCGGCAGGGCGCCCGACGTGAGCTCATCGAGCAGCGCCGGAATCTCCCACAGCGCCTCGGCGGCGTACGGCCCGAGCGCCGCATAATCGAGGGGCAGGCTGGTCACGAGCTTTGCGATCTCCCCCAGCAGATGCCGGGCATCATCCTCGTCCGCGGCACTGAGGGAGTCGGACGGACGCAGGTGATGGAGAAAATGGCACCAGTGATCCCAGGCCGTGATCAGCGTCGCGGGCGGCCGCACGCGATGCAGCTCGTCCCGGACGGCGTAGGCATCGGCGGCCGTGTACGCATGCGAATAGGCGTCGGCGACGCGCGGCGGCAGGTTGTGCGCCTCGTCGATCAGCAGGAGGGTTCGCGCGGCGTCGAATCCCGGCTGGTCGTAGAACAAGCCGCGATTTCGCGGCGCGAACACGTAGTTGTAGTCGCCGATCCACACATCGTTGAACGCGAGGGCGGTCCGGGTGATTTCGTACGGACAGATCCGCGCTTCGCGGCCGGCTGTTCGCAGGGCGTCGATGTCCCGCGCGTGACGCTCATCGAGATAGAAGCGCGCGAGTCCGCTCGCGCCCCAGCGTTCGGCTGCGCCGTCGAGATAGGCGCAATTGTCCCGCACGCAATGGAAGGTGGTGTTGACGCAGTGTTCGGCCTTGTTGCGGACGTGCCACGCGGCGACGGCGGTCGTGCCCCCGTTGGTCACGCCGGCTCCGGATCCGTCGCGGGGTTCGAGGTCCGGCCGCGTCATTTCACGCAGCGTGCGGACGACCTGGAGCTGGCCGGTGGACTTGCTTGTGAGATAAAGCGCGCGATCGAAGTGCCCGGACCGGAGCTGGCCCAGGGCAAACTCGAGCAGGACTCCCGTCTTGCCGAACCCCGTCGGCGCTTCGAACAGCACGAGCGGCCGTCGTTCGAACGTGGCGTTCAGTTCCGCCAGCGTTGTTTCCTGCCCGGGTCGCGGCGTGGCGAAGGCCGGACGGAAGCGCAAGCCGCGCAGCCGTTGCCGCGCGCGCAACCGGAGATCGAGGAATTCCGCGACGCGCTCGAGCTGGGCCCGGAACAGCGCATCGTCGGCCGGGGTGAAGGCGACGGTTTGCACCAGCCCCGCGCCGGTCTCGACGAACACGAGTTCGCCGCGCACGGGCGCGGCCGCGCCGTTTTCAGCGAGCGGAACCGACAGGCCGCCGGCGGGGGCACGCAGCAGGCCGAGGCGTCCGAGCGCGACGTACGTCGCGAGCTGGATGAAATAATCGGGATAATCTCGGCGGAGTTCGGCCTCGTCTGCCGGCAGGTTCCGCGTGACCGACTTGATCTCGCGGATGAGGGTCGGCGGGGGGGCCGACCGCCGGCGGGAGCTGGGTCCGGCCGCTCGATCCCCGGTGGCAGTTCGATCTTCCGCTGTGCCCGATTCTTCGGCCTCGGACGGGGGCGTCGTCGCGGCCGCACTCTCGGCAATGCCCGCCAGCTCAGGCGCCGCGGCCGTCGGCCGGATCAACTGGTCGATGCGGCCGGTAAGCGTGAATCTCCACCCCCGGTGCGCAATCTCGCCGGAAATCGGAATCTCGAACTCGGCGGCGGTCGCGTGCTCGGCTGTGGCGCGGGTGCGCAACTCGTTGTGCCAGTGGGAGCCGAGCTGGGCGCGCCACAACCCGCCCCCGCCGCCATTGCCCGCGTCGCGTGGGCCGAGTGCAAACCCGGAAAACTCGCCAATGGCGAGCGCCGCAGTGCGTTTGTCGAGATCGAACAACATCCGTCGCGTCACGAAACGCACCCACGGGGCGAACTCAATCCGTTGCGGTTTTCTGCCGGCATGGGACGACTCCAAACACCTTTGGCAGCGAGTCCAAACAAACGTGCGATTCGAATGACGGCCGGTTCGGGCGGTCTGCCGTGCGTCACACGGCCCGCCACGGGTTCGTCCGGCCAAGGGGCCGTCAATCCACCAGAATCTCCGTGTGCCCCTTCAGGTACTCCTCCATGCGCCGGAGCAGGCGCGCAACCGGCTCCGCCGAGGTCGTTTGCTCGGCGAGCGGCCGATTCACCAACATCGTGACGACCGCGCGGTCGCTCGCGGGCAGCGTCGGAAACCACTGTTCCTTGAGCGGATAACCCTCGTCCCGGGCGAACCGATACAGGCTCTTGAAGTACACGACGTCCGGCCGGCTGCTCGTCGCAAAGGCTGCGAGGGCGGTGCGGACCAGCGTGGCGACGCTCCGTCGGCTGTCCTCATGCACCGGATTGCGTGCGACCAGTGACGTCAGCGCGGCCGCAAACCGAAGCGTGTCGTAGCTCCGGCCGATCTCCACGGGTCGTGTCAGCAGCCGCGCTTCCTTGAGGAACCACGTCTGTCCCTGGTTGGAACTTTCCAGCAGCACCGACGCCTCGTCGAAGAGGTCGAGCAGCGTCAGGGCGCTCGCCGGCTTTCTCGTCAGCCGCTGGAGGATCGCGAGGTTCCCGTGCTCCGCGGAGAATGCCGTCACCATCTCAAACGCGTCGCTTGGCGGGCGCTTGGTCAGGACGAAGATCTCGGTGGTGAGCGACTGGGAGGGCAAGGCGTGCGAGGGACGGCCGCCGGCGATGGTTCGCCGGTTTTCCCGGCTACTTCGCGCCGGTCAGTTCCTTCCGCGGTGTCCACGCCGGCGTCACGGCGCCGCCGGAGATGATCATCTTCATGCCTTCGCCGACGCTCATCTCGAGTTCGATGATGTCTGATCGCGGCAGCATCAGCAGGAAACCGCTCGTCGGATTCGGCGAGGTCGGGACGAAGACCGTCCAGATGTCGGGACCGATCGTCGACTGCGCCTCGCCCTGCGCCTTGTTGGTGAGAAATCCCATCGTCCACACGCCCTTGCGCGGGTATTCGACGAGCACGACCTTGCTGAACAGGTTGCGGTTCTGCGAACCGAACGTCGCTACGATCTGTTTGACCGAGTGGTAAACGGCGCCGACGCCCGGAATGCGCTGGATCGCCCGTTCTCCGACGCTGAAGAAATATTTGCCCAGGACCCAGTTGGAGAGGAATCCGAACGCCGTGACGAGCAGCACGACGGCGACCGTGCCCAGCAGGTCCCAAAAGAACGGAAGTCGTTGCAGCGACAGTGGCAGGTAATCCTGGTAGACCGGCCGGAACGTGCCGCCGATTAGGTCGACGAACTTGATGAAGAACCAGACCGTGACCCACAACGGCGCGAGCAGCAGCGCTCCGGAAAGAAACGCGTTCCGGAGCGCGACGAAGCGGGACTGGGGAGCGGAGGGTTCGGCCATGACCGCGGCCAAACTACGTCTCCGCCGCCGGAACGCACGGAAAAACCATGGGACCGCCGCGCGCCGGTCGGTCACGCCGCCGGCAGCCGTGGCGATCGCTTCCTCGCGCTCGCCCGATTCGCGGGCTTGAGCCGGAACTTCGGCAATGCCCCCTCCCGTTGCAGCAGGGCGAGCGCCCGCTTTTCCGCCCGGCGCATCGCGCGCTTTTTCGCGGGGACCAGGTCGTCATAGCCCGCCAGGTGGAGCCAGCCGTGGACCAGGTACAGTGCGAGTTCGCGGGAAAAGCCGGGCTCGTCCGACTTTCGAATCGGCCGTTCTCCGGTGACATGGCGGACCGCCGCGTCGACGGAGACGCAGATCTCGCCGGCGAGGCCGAGGCCGGGATTGCCCTCGAACGTGATGACATCGGTGATCGTCGGATCGTCGAGAAACCGGGCGTGCAGTTGCGCCAGCGCCTGGTCGGTGACGAACACCAGCGAGAGTTCGCCGTCGTTGGCGAGGCTGGACTGCCGGGTCGCAAGGCTGGCGTGGTGCCGGTCGAGCGCCGCGATGGCGGCGGCAACTTCCCTCCGGTCCAACTGCAGCCGGGGATGGTGATTGGCGATCGCGATCGGGCGCAAGGCGACTCAGGCGGGCGCGCCCGCCTTCCGGGTTTCGGTCGCCGGCTGCGCGGCGGAATCGCTCGTCGGATACGCCACGCGCGCATGCAGCATGTTCACCAGGGTGAACTGGAAGCTGTTCTTGATCCGCGTGATCTCCTCGAGCGTCAGCGGCGATTCGTCCATCTGGCCATCCATGATCCGGTCGCCGACGATCCGCTCGATCAGCTCATGCAGCTTCTCCGGGGTGAGATCGCGGATCGAGCGGGCGGTCGCCTCGACGGCGTCGGCCAGTGAGATGATCGCGCTTTCCTTGAACTGCGGCTTGGGTCCGTCGTAACGGAAGCTGGCCTCGTTCGGCACCGTTCCCGTGGCCGGAAGCGCGCTCAACGGCGGGTTGGAGGAACCGGCGGGGCGGGCGGAATCGTCCGGCGTGGCGGAGGCGCCTCCGCGATGCACCGCGAACGGCGCCCGCGACTGCTCGACCGCGCGATGGTAGAAATAGCGGACCAGCGTTGTCCCGTGGTGCTGGAAGATGACATCGATGACGGCCCGCGGCAGATGATGCTTTTGCGCGAGTTCAACGCCGTCCGGCACGTGCTGGCGGATGATGCGCGCCGATTCGGCGGGATCGCGATCGTCGTGCGGGTTGCTCCGTTCACGCTGGTTCTCGACGAAGAACAGCGGGTTCACCGTCTTGCCGACGTCGTGAAACAGCGCGCAGACCCGGGCCAGGAGCGGATTGGCGCCGACGGCGTTGGACGCGTTCTCCGAGAGCTGTGCGACGACCAGCGAGTGATGGTACGTGCCGGGCGCCTCGAGCTGCATGTGGCGAAGGAGCGGGTGATTGTAGTCCGTCAGCTCGAGCAGCGTGATGTTCGTGGTCCGTTTGAAGAGCGACTCGAGAACGGGGAGGAGGCCGACCACGCCGATGCCGGTGAGGAGACCGGTGCCGAGACCGGCGATCATCTGGCGGCCGATGATGTCGACCGGGGTCAGGTCGGCGATTCCGATGAGCGCGGCGAAGGCGGCGAGCGTCAGCCCTCCGGCGCCGGCGGCGCGGACGACCTGGCCGCGCCGGCGCGCATCGCGCGAGAAATAGATCGCGACGAGGGAGGCGAGGAAGGTCATGACCAGCAGGTCGAGCCGGTTCCCGTAGATCACCCCGGTGAAGATCGAGATCAGCAGCGCCATGAAGATGCCGGAACCGGCATCGATCAGCGTGGCGACAATCAATGGTGCGAAGGCCGTGGGCGCGACGTAGGGCAGGGTGGAGGCCCACGAGCCGTCGCGGACAAAAATTTCCGCGCCGCCCAGCGAGTAAATGAGGCGGACGAGCCCGAGATTCGTGATCACGACGAGCGCGAGCAGGCCGCAGCGGACGTTGTTCCGCAGGGTCTCCGGATCCTCGATCCGGATGTAGATCAGCGATGCGAGCACCATCGCGAGCACGAGCAGGACGCGGCCGTAGAGCGTCAGCCCTTCGTGAAATTCCGTGTCGCCGTGCGCCAGGAGATACCGGCGGTACGCCATGAACATCTCGTATTGTTCGGCGGTCACGCGTTCGCCCGGTTCGATGATCGTCTGCCCGGCGGGAACGGTGACGACCACCGGCTTCACGGATTCGATCGCTTCGGTCCGCCGGGCCTCGGTGGCTGCGCGATCGAACAGCAGGTTGGAGGCGAGGCCGAATCGGAATACCCGGAACACCGCCTGGGCGGCGGGGCGGGTGACGTTGTCAGCCGCGAGGCTGACTCGCAGCAGGGTCAGGGCCTCCTCCCAGCGTTGCACGGGCCGCTGGCCGACCGAGCCGTTGGGACGGACCACCTGGTAAACCACGGCGCTTCCCGGGGTGAGTCCGCCGAGTCCCGATTCGACGACGCCCTCGGCGTAGATATCGCGCAAGGTGTCGAGGCCGTTTTCGAAAATCAAATTGCGGGTCCGGTCGTCGATCGTGAGCAGCGCGGCGACGTCCTCGGGGGTGATGTGGTAGTTGCCGCGCGCGTTGAACGCATCGGAGATCGCGCCGAGGGCGGCATGCCGGTCATTGGCGAGGTTTGGTGTTCCGGGCGGGTGCGAGGCTTCGAAGTTCGCCAGGTCGGTGAGCAGCGCGCGGGCCGCCGTGTCGAACCGTTCGAACGGCGCCGTATCGATCCGGTAGACGGGGGGCACGCGCGCGGCGTACTGGTTGCGCAACGCCTCGGTCTTGGCGGCGCTCTGGTAGCTGAAGGTGGTGCTCGCGACGACGCGGGTGGTGGCCAGCTGGTTCGGCAGCACCGGCACGTTCAGGAGGCTCACGCCGGCCGAACTGATGAGCACGATGGCCGTGACCGTCACCAGGAAGATGATCACGGCGACGACGCGGCTGCGTTCGAGGAACTCGCTCCACGCCGTGGGCGTGGCGAGCGTCGGCCGGCCGGACCGGCGGGCATTCAGTCCGCCCACGATAAGCTTCAGCTGGTTGCGTACGGACATCGGAAGTGGGAAGCGCCCGGACCGGGCCGGCGGTTCACGTCGGTTTGCGGCGTCTGGCTCATTCGATCTGCCCGGCCGGATACTGCGTCCCGGGCTTGGTGAATTTCGCCATGGCAGTCGTCATCCTGCCGGCCGGGGCGACGGGCGTAAAACCCTTCCTTCCCCGGAACCGAGTGCAGGGCAACGTCCGCCGCTTTGGCGTCGGCCTCCGCCGGCGAGGGCATGCGGTCGCCGGCGGGATCGGGGTACACAGATGCGGACTGGATTGCCCTCATCGCTTTTCCTCTCCGGCGTCGTCCTCCCCGCCGGGATTCCGGTAGGCCTCGTAGGCATCGATGATCTTCTGGACCAGCGGGTGCCGGACGACATCAGCGCCGCTGAAGGTGTGAAAATCGATTCCCGGGATGTCCTCCAGGATGTGCCGGACTTCGATCAGCCCGCTCTGTTTGGCGCGGGGCAGGTCAATCTGCGTGACGTCGCCGGTCACGACCATCCGCGAATCCTCACCGAGCCGCGTCAGGAACATCATCATCTGTTCCGACGTCGTGTTCTGCGCCTCGTCGAGGATCACGAAGGCGTGCGAAAGTGTTCGGCCCCGCATGTACGCGAGCGGCGCGATCTCGATCACGCCCTTCTCGGTCAACCGAGCCACGTCCTCGGCGTCGAGCATGTCGTGCAGGGCGTCGTACAGCGGCCGGAGATACGGCAGGATCTTCTCGCGCAGGTCGCCGGGCAGGAAGCCGAGCGCCTCGCCCGCCTCGACGGCCGGGCGGGTCAGGATCAACCGCTCAACCTGGTTCTTGAGCAGGGCGTTCACGGCGGCGGCCATCGCGAGGTAGGTCTTGCCCGTCCCAGCAGGGCCGATGCCGAAAACCACCGGATGGGCCAGCATCGACTGAAGATAGAGTTTCTGGCCGAGCGTCTTGGGAACGATGGTCTTGCGGTTCGTCGCGATGACCAGCGGCTCCTCCAGCAACGTGCGCAACTGGGCTCCCTCGCCCCGGGCGAAGGCGTCGGTGATCCGGTGGAAATCCGGGGTGCGGATGCGCATCCCCTGCGTCCGCGCCTGGTCGAGAAACGTGAACAGCGCCTCGGCGTTCGCGATCTGCTCGATGGTGCCGTCGACCTTCAGCCAGTCCTCGCGGGTCGTGAACTTCGCGCCCAGTGCCCGCTCGGCATGGACGAGATTCTCCTCGCGACCGCCGTACAGCGAGCTGAGGTGCCGCGGGCTGGGAAAATGGAGGGTTTTCGAGGGCAAGGGTGGCTGTGGCGGTGGGCAGTGCGGGTGCGAGGTGGGCCGGGAAATCAACGGCGGGCGCCGAGTTCAGCCGCGGCGGCCACCAGCTTCTCCCACGTTGCCTCCAGCGACTGCGGCAGGATCCGCGTCTGGCCCAGGACGGGCATGAAGTTGTTGTCCCCATTCCAGCGCGGGACGATGTGACCGTGCAGGTGGGGAATGCTGCCACCGGCCACCGCCGCGCCGAGATTGAACCCGATGTTGAAACCTTCGGGCTTCAGCGCGGCCTGCAGGAGCTGCTGGGCCAGGATGATTTCATCGAATAAGTCCGGCCGTTCCTCGGACGTCAGTTCGTCGAGCCGGGTGATTTCGCGAAACGGCACCGCCAGCAGGTGACCCGGGTTGTACGGGAAACGATTCAGGACCAGGTACGAAAGCTTCGACCGGTGCACGATCAGCGCAGCCCGATCGTCGCCGAGTGCGGGAAGCTCCGTGAAGGGACGCTTCATCGCCGGCGGGTAACGCGGGGCCTCGATGTATTCCATCCGCCAATAGGCGTGAAGCTGCTGCATGGTCCGAAAGGTTGAGGAGCAAAGCGGTGGGAAATGCGAAAGTCAAAACCAGCGCACGCGCGGTGTGTCAGCGCCGGGTTTCCTCCTCCAGTCCAAGGAAATGCGACGAGGTGCCCCGACTCGCACGCATGCTGCAAATTGCTCGAAACCAGCGGCTAGAATGAGCGGGGTATCCACGGAAATTCCGGGACCATCGATTGGCAGCCCTTTCGCGCGGAAGAGGTTGCGTCTCACATCGCGGTGGGTTCGTTCCGGACGCACTCCGCTCTTGCCCGCGCCAGCGTTCCGTGGGTCGAATGGTTCCTTCACTCATGGCAGACACCACTATGGCGAACGCATCCTCTCCACGTCGCGTCGTAATCACCGGTCTTGGCGCGGTGACCCCGTGCGGCAACACGGCGGCAGACACCTGGGCGGCGCTGGTTGCGGGACGGAGCGGCATCGGACGCATCACGCGGTTCGATGCGAGTGCGTGCTCGGCCCAGATCGCCGGGGAGGTGCGGAATTTCGATGTTACGCGGCCGCTGCCGGCTCCCCTGCACCCGCGCGGTCCGGGCGGGGATCCCCTGGCTCAGGTGCTTACGCCGAAGGATGTGAAAAAATTCGGCCGGTTCACCCATCTGGGCGCAGCGGCGGCGGTGGAGGCTTATGCCGACTCCGGACTCGATGCCCATCGCGCCACGCTGTCCGCCGACCGACTGGGTGTTAACCTCGGGGTTGGGCTGGGGGGCCTGCCGGAGATCGAGGCGATGCACGATACCTGGAAGGCCGGCGGTTTCCGAAAGATCTCCCCGTTCTTCATCATCCAGATCGCGCCCAACCTTCTCGCCGGCCAGGTCAGCCTGCTGCTGGATTTCCGCGGGACGAACATGAGTGTCGCCTCCGCCTGTGCGACCAGCGGACACGCGCTCGGCGAGGCGGCGGCGACGATTCTGCGGGGCGACGCCGATGTGATGATCGCCGGCGGCGCCGAGTCGACGATCACCCCGCTCGCGATCGGGGCATTCGCGCAGATGCGCGCGCTCTCGACCCGCAATGATGCGCCGGAAAAGGCATCTCGTCCGTACGATGCCGATCGTGACGGCTTCGTCCTGGCGGAGGGCGCCGTGATTTTTGTCCTCGAGGAATACGAGCATGCCCGCCGCCGCGGGGCGCGCATCTACGCCGAACTGCGCGGTTACGGCGCCTCGGCCGACGCCTATCACCTCTCCTCGCTCGCCCCCGGGGCCGAAGGCTCGGCGCGGGCCATGAAGGCGGCGCTGCAGCGGGCGGGACTTGCCTCGACCGCGATCGATTACGTTTCCGCGCATGCGACGTCGACTCCCGGCGGCGATGGCGAGGAGGCGACCGCGATCGCGAATGTCTTCGCAGACCACAAGGCGGCCCTGCACGTGAGCGGGGTCAAGTCGATGACCGGCCACCTCCTCGGGGGGGCGGGCGCGATGGGCGTCTTCGCCGCCGTCATGGCCGTTCGCGAGGGCATCATTCCGCCCACGATCAATCTCGAGCACCTCGATCCCGCCTGCGAGGCGCTGGGTCTCAATTTCACGCCGAACGTCGCCGTGCGAAAGCCGGTGCGGGCCGCGCTCGCGAACAGCTTCGGCTTCGGCGGCACCAACGCCTCGATCGTCGTCGCCCGCGCCGAGTGACGCGCTGATCAGGTCCCGGCGTCCGGACCGCCCTCCTGCCTTTCCTGCTGCTGCTTTTCCGGGTGGCGCACCGCGTAGGCCATGTAGGCCACGATCGCGACGTTGATCGCGAAAACCGTGGCCTTCACCCACGACGGCCGGTGCAGCAGTTCGAAGATCTCGACCGGCAGATACAGCCCGCTGGCGATCAGCGCGAACCACTCGGCCCATAGGCGTTCGTGCCACAGCCCGTAGGCTTCGATGAAGCGGACGATCGCATAGAGTGCCGCGGCGGCCGCCAGCGACCACAGGCGCGCATTCGTCATCCGGCTGGCCGCGTCGATGAAGATTTTGGGATAGTGGCTCGCCGGATTCAGGTGCCCGAACCGGATGATGTGCTCGGCCACCGCCTGCACATCGCGGTGAATCAGGCTGAGCAGGCCCATGCCGGCGAGGAGCACGAGGGCGCCCTTCGCCGCCTCGAAGGCGCCGACCAATCGCACGCCGGTAAGCAGGGGTTTGCGGATCATCGGCCGCTCCTTGGACCGCCGCCGCGGGAAAAGGGCCGCGGCGGATATTCGTTTTGCCGAATTGCCCCGGTGGCGCGAGAGTCGCGATCACCCATGAAGATCCTCCATCTGAACTTCATTCCGCGGAGCGCGGACGTCGCGCTTCTCGTCCTGCGGCTGTGGTACGGGCTCTCCGTCCTGGTGCTGCATGGCTGGGGAAAGTTTACCGGATTTGGCGCCCTGGCGGAGAAATTTCCGGATCCCCTGAACATCGGGCATCCCGCCAGTCTGATCCTCACCGTGTTCAACGAGGTGGTCTGCGCGATCTTGATCGTCCTCGGCTTGTACACCCGGGTCGCTGCGCTGGTCGGCACCCTCGGGTTTGGAATCTTGTTCTGGAAGGTGCACGGCCACGTGCTGTCGGGCGCCCACAGCGGCGAACTGGCGTTCGTGTACCTTGGCGTCTACGTCGCATTGTTCTGCGCCGGGGCGGGCAAGTACTCGGTCGACGCGAACATCGGCGCGGCCCGGTGAGCGAGCCACCGCGGAAAATCGTCGCACCACCACATTGCGTCTCCGGCGGGTAGGGCGGCGAGCATGCCCTCCGTCTTGTCCGCCGTAGCTTCGCGCGAAGGCGAAGCGCCTCGGCGGAGGAGGGGCGCTTCGCAGCACCGGCGTGGGTGGTTTCCGCCGCGGCCCTTTGCCGCGCCGACTTACTTGCGTCCGGTAACCGGAAGTTCGAGCGGCACAGCCCCATCGAGGCCGCTGCCGGTGACGTTTTCGGTCGCGAGCAACGGACCGGAAAAGCCGGTCACCTGAATGCCGCGCAGGATCGCGTCCCGGACGTTCGCCAGGGTGATGCCTTTCTGGCAGGTACCCGTGACGTCGCTGATCGACAGTCCGGCGATCGGTTTCGCCGGTGATGTCTGCGTCGCCTGAACGAGGACTTTTCCGCCGCGCATGCGGATGTTCGAGAAGGCGAGGTTCCGCGCCTCCGGAATTCCGAGCTCCCCGGGCACCGGGTCGTCCACGGTGTTGAGATTGCCGGCGGTGGTGAGGTTGATCCGGAGAAAACTGCCGCCCCGGACGTCGAGACCGGTTCCGGTGATCCCCTCGGTCACGCCACCGCGGCCGATCCGGGTCTTGATGTAGATCGCGTCCGTGTACGGCTCGAGCGTGCAGTGTTCAATCCGGACGTTCCGCACCCCGGCCGAGGTTTCACTGCCAATGCCAATGCAGGCAAACCGGCGGCAACGCAGCTCACAGCCGGTGATGACGACATCCTCCGTCGGCTTGCCGATGCGCGCTCCGTTGAGCCCGCGGCCGGATTTCAGGCTGATCGAATCGTCGCCCGTATCGATCCGGCACTTTTCGATCCGGACGTTTCGGCAGGAATCCACGTCGATGCCGTCGCGCCGTCCGGTGATCGTCACGTTCCGAATCACGACGTCCGTGCAGTACGTCGGATGCGTCGCCCAGTTTCCGCCCTGCGTCACGGTGAAACCCTCCCAGTGCACGTCCTGGCAGGAGATCGGTTCGAGAACGACGACCCCACGCGGGTTCTGCGGCGCCGCGACCGACGGGTTTCCCTCGATCCGGCCCGGACCTTCGATTCCGGTATGATCGACGTTGGCGGCGTAGATGAGCGCGCGGTGTCCCGGCTGCCATCGGCCTTCCCAACGGATGTCCATCATCGGGTAGTCGGCCAGGTCGCCGCTGCCGACGATCACGCTGTCGGGCTCGAGCTTGAGCATCGTCCGGTTGCCCAGTTGGACGCTGCCGATGAGATAGTGACCGGCCGGAACGACGACCTCGCCACCGCCGCTGACGGCGCAGGTGTCGAACGCCCGCTGGAAAGCGGCGGTGTCCTTGGTCGTGCCATCACCGGTCGCGCCAAAATCGCGCACATTGAAGGTGCGGGACGCCGTCCCGGCGGCATGGGCGGCGGCGACCAGGCCCACGAGCAGCCAGGGGAGGAAAGACCGGTGACGCATGGGCGAAGGGAGTAAGCGGAGCATGGGGTGAATGACGTATGTGTCGCCACGACGGACCGCGAAAGGAGGAGACGGCCGGATGTTGACGGGCGGCAATTTCTGGAATTCGGCGCCGGTAGCTTTCCTTGGGTATCGACCTCCCATCCAGGCACGGAACGCGCGGGGCCGGGACAGGTACAATCCCGAGTCGATGCTTCCTGCCGATTCAGTGGTGCGCCGAGAGATCCCGGTGATCCAGAAGATCATCCAGGATGAGACCTGGCTCGAGGGCGAGCGGCGCGGGTGTCCGGTGTCGGCGAACGATGCCGTGGTCCGGGAGAATGTCTGTCGGGTGGTCCTGAAAATCGGCGGGCAACTGCGGGACTCGGTCACCGTTGGGCAGGGCCACGGGTCTCCCGGGGCGCGGGCAAGCGAAACGCGCGCTTGAGGAAGCCGGCGAGCCGCCTCGGGTTTTCGCGCCGGACGATCGCCGGGTTTGTCCGATTGCGGGCCGGTGGCCTGACCACCGTGGAGAAGCTGGAATCGCCGCAGCCCGTCCGGTTGCGGCGCAGTCGCTTCGCGTTTACGGTCGCGATATCATGAAATCGCCGTCGCGTCCGTTCCGACCGTCCCTGCTCGTTTTCCTCACCGCGCTGGCGCTCGTCGTGAGCGGATGTGCGTCCAATCCCACCGAGTCGCCCCGCAACGGAGCACCGGTCGAACTCCAGGTTCAAGTCCAGGTGCCGGCGAATACCCACCCGCTTCGGAGCCAGGACATCGAGGACGCATTTGGCGACCGGATCGCCACCGCGCTGCATGAACAGGGTTTCCACGGCCGCATCGCCGTGTTGTGGGACAGCGATACTCCGACGGCCGGCATCCCGCTCCTGGCGGTCAATCTGCTGGAGTGGCGGGTCGACCCGACGGGCAGCGTCGACTGCACCTTTGGCGCGCAGCTCCAGACGTCCGCCGGCCGGAAGAGCCTTGGATTATTCACGGGCACCTCGCTGATGACCTGGGCCGATCGCGACTGGTTTTTGCGGGCGAACGATTTTCAGGACGCCGCGGGGACCGCGATGAGCGATCTTTGGGACCGCATGCAGCGAACCGGATTGCTGCCTCCGCCGACGCCTCCGCCCGCGACGAATACCGCGCGGTGAGGATGCCTGGCCGCTGCGGGTGCCGGCATGGTGCCGGATGGAATCAGTCCCGCGACTTTTCCGCCTTCGGAATCTCGTTGTCCGTCTTGAGCACCAGGACGGGCGTCTTGGTTTTCACCCAGACATCCGCCTCCTTGAAATACTTCGCCGGCACATTTTCGATCGCCTCGCCGACGGTCTTCACCGGCAGCAGCCGGCCCTTCTTCGAGGCGTTGAAATCGTAGGATCCGCGGAAAAGCCGGTCGGGGGTCGTGGCCGGACTGTCGTCTTCGGGAATCTGGAGAACCCAGCCGACGAAATCGTGCTTGGGCATCTTCCCATCGGGATCGCTCAACAGGATGACGAACTGCTTCTTGACCGCCGGCGGCTTCTCTTCCTCTGCGCCTTCGGGCTGCACGGCCAGGTTCATTTCCTCCACGACCCGGCGCAGCAGCGCCGGATCGATCTGGTTCTTCTTCAGGATTTCGGCGACCTTGTTGACGTCGATCTTCGGCATGGTCGTTGCCCACGAAACACAGGCCTCCGCCGGGACCAAGACAATTCCGGCGACGGAAAACAGGCTGCCCCCCGGACTTCGCCCCCAAAACCGACGCGTTCCGCATCGGCTGGCTGGACAGCCGGCGGCTGGCACGCTTCCTCGATGGCGTGACTTCCCCGAAAGAAGAATGGTTCGACGTGGTGAACGAGCGCGACGAGGTGATCTCCCGCGCCACCCGACGCGAGGTGCACGCGACGGGTCTCTGGCATCGGGCGGTTCACGTGCTCGTGTTCGACGCCGACGGCCGTGTCTTCCTGCAAAAACGATCGATGCTGAAGGACCTTTCGCCGGGGTTGTGGGATTCTTCCTGTTCCGGCCATCTCGATTCCGGAGAGGACTATGATGCGGCGGCGATCCGCGAACTGGGGGAGGAGATCGGGGTCCGGCCAATCGAGCCGCCGGTACGCTGGTTTCGTCTCACCGCGTGCGAGGAGACCGGCTGGGAGTTCGTCTGGGTCTACCGGATGCGGTACACCGGCCCGATCACGATCGATCCCCAGGAAATCCAGTTTGGGGAGTGGGTTGGTCCCACCGAAGTCACGGCCCGCATCGCCGCCCGCCCGGGGGACTATTGCCCTTCGTTCCGGCTGCTGTGGCCGCTCGCGGCGGCGAAACTTCGGGGATGACGGCCAGCGTCGGGCTGGCGTCCTCGACGGGAGTTACAATTCCGGCGACGAGCGGTGACGGCGGCCGGCGATTCGTCCCGGTGTCACCGACGTGCTGAGCCGCCGGATTTCGTCGAATTGTTTCTGGGTGATCAACCGGCGGGGCAACCTGCGCTCCGCCTCGCTCACGAGCCGCGTGCGATCGTCGTCGGTCGGCGCATAGGTTTCCCAGGGCTCATGATGGCCTAGCTTCTTCAGCCACTCGATGTTGCCGCCGTGCACGGCCACGTGCACCTGGATCTTGGTGCCGTCCTCTTCCCGGTTCCACCAGCCGAATTCGATGCTCATGGGATGCGTGTGCGGAGGTGACGAATCGCTCAACGGCCCGCGAAAGCGAGTGGAAATTCCGCCACCGCCGTTCCCGGTTGAAAAAGCCCCTGCTGGTATTGGATCCGGCGGACCCGCAACTGGCGGGACGCAACGTCGACCGCGTAACCGCCAAACGGCGCGGTGAACGAGCCGGTGTTGATCACGATCGGCCCGCCCGCGATCCGGCGGATCGTCGGACGGTGGGTGTGGCCGAGCAGGATGTACTTTGCGCGCGGCCGCTGCTCCCGCAGGAGCGCAACGGCCCGATCCGCCTCCGTGCGCCACGCCTGGATGATCTGAACAAACCGAGTCGGCGGCCAGATCGTGTCCACGGCAAAATGGAACGCATACCGCATCGGATCGCGTTCAGATTGATGCCGCTGCGGAATCGAACCGGCGACCTCGCGCCAGATCCGAAGCCGGTCATCGAGGCTCAGCCTTTTCCGGTCGTCCGCCGTGCCGGCCGCGCTGGCGATGCGTTCCCGGATCAGCCGGGCATCGCGGCCCCAGGGCACGATGTCGTCGAAAAGGACATCGCCGTGCACGACCAGGACTTCACCCCCCGCGAGTTCGTGCCAGTGCCGGCTCGAGATGTCCGGGTCATGGTTGCCGGTCAGGAATGTCACCGGCGCATCCGTGCGGGCCACCAGGTCAACGACGGCGCGACGGCATTCCTCCGTGTGTTGCGGGCGGGGCCCCGTCCGGGTGTCCATCGTATCCCCGTTGAACACCAGTGCATCGACCTCCCGCATGAGCGGCGTGAGCTGCGCCAAATCCCGGACCCGGCTGGCGCGATCGCCATAGTGGATGTCGGAAAAGACTCGGGTCAGTTCGCCGGGCACGAGCAGCCCAAACAAGTCGATTGTCGGCACGCCGCAACTTCTAATCAGAGGCTTTGACTGTGGATTTCGAGTCGGTCGAAGATCCAGCCATGCAGTCCATGGACGTGGCCACGAATATCCCGATCGCGCTGAATGATGAGGGCGTGCCGCCCAAGTGGGTGCGGCGGATTCCACAGCTCCTGCGATTGGGTGTCGCGACCGTGCTGGCCGGGGTGGCCGCGACGGCCAGGGCGGGACAGGTGGCGGAGATCATCCGGATCCACGACGAGGCGATCGGCGGTGCCGCGCGCATCGCGGCGCTCAAGGCGATCCGCGCGTCGGGGCATGTCGTCGCGGGCGGCCGCAAAATGCAGTTCAGCATGCTGGCCGTCCGACCCAACCAGGTCCGGGTTGAAACCGACGAGGGGGCCCGCTCGCTCATCCAGGCGTACGACGGCAAAAATCCGCCGTGGCAGTTCGACACCGGCACCTGGCCGCCGCGCTATTCGAAGATACCGCCTTCCGATGCGAAGGTCTTCGCGGCCGATGCGGAATTCGACGATCCACTCGTCGGCGGCGCGGCGCGCGGGTACACCTTCGACTATGCCGGGACCGTGAAGTCGGACGGCAAGGAGCTGATCCGGCTGTTCGTGACGCAGGACCTCACCGACGGTTTTTCCCTTCTGCTCAACCCGGACACCTACCTGATCGTGGAGCGGGTCGAGGACCGGAAGGACGTGTTCGGCCACACGATTCACGTGCTCACGCTTTACGGCGACTATCGCCCGGTCGATGGCGTGCTGCTGCCACACCGCGTGACGGTTGTGGTCAACGGGCGGGCGACGCAGCAGACCGTCATCGATTCGATTCAGGGAAACCCCGACATTCCCGCTGATTCGTTTACGCGGCCCGCGTCCAAATCCTGATCCCGGAACCCGCCGGCAAAAAAGGGCCGCTGACGCGGCCCCGATGTTGTGTTCGGCGTGTTGTTGGCACGCCGTCAGCCGCCGCCGCGCGGGCGCATGCCGCCCATCCCGGGCATGCCCATGCCGCGCATCATGTTTTCGATGTCGAGCTTTCGGTAATCGGCGGGCGGCGCGAAAACGGAATCGGGCAATGACACCTTTTCCACCGACGTGGCTTCCATCCGGAAGGTCTCGGTCCCTTGAGCGTTCGTGGTCGTGACGCGCAGCGGAAACATGTTTTTGCCCCGGAAGGCGCCTTCCCATGCATGGCCGCCCCCTTGCGCGGGCTGACGGCCGCCAAACGCCCCGGCCATCGGATTTCCTCCGCCATTCCCCAAGCCCATGAACGTTCCGAGCTCATCGGTCACCCACAGCTCGGTCGTGCCCTCGCTGGTCTTGGCGATGTACTTCGTTGTGTCGTAGCCGAGGATCTTCTCGTGCACGCCGGTTTTCTCGACCGATACGTTTCCACCGGAGCCTCCTTGCGCAGGCGCCGAGGCATCCTCGGCCGGCATCGGCCGCACCATGTACATCTTCTGTTGCGGCATCAGGATGGTGGTCTCGCGCTTGGCCTGGTCGATGATCACGCCGACGGTGTGATCGTGCGCGGACATGTCGATCCGGGTAAACCCGGGTTTGACGCTGAAGGTCATCGGCATCGACCGGCCGCGGGATCCGGTCATCTGCATCGTGACTTTTCCTTCGAAGGCGGCGGCGGACAACACGACCGGAGTGAGAAGCGCGATCGCGGCGAAGAGTGAGGTAAGTTTCTTCATGGGGTGCAGCGAGCGAAACCGGGACGCGCCGTATGGCAAGACGTTCCGGCTGGAGTGGATCCGGAAGGCGGCGCGTGGTGGATCGCGGCTTGCCAGACATCGCGGCCCCGGGTGGATTGGCCGGATGGCTATTTTCGGTTCCCTTTCGACCGTGCAGGCCCAGGCCCCACGCACGCCGGCTTTCGCCGTCGCGTGGCCGTACATTGAGGAACTCATGCGACCCGAGGGAGTGGCGCGTGGGCGGCTGGCCCGGTTGAGGCCCGGCGAATCCTACAAGCATGAGCTGGCCGGCGGCGTGTTCGCGATCGAGCAGGCCTACGACACCAAGTCCCGTTCCGCCGTGTTCTTCGAATCGCACCGCAAGTACATCGATATCCAGGTCGTTGTGGAGGGCAGCGAGACCATGGAGGTGATCGACCTCGGTCGCGCGACGGTCGACCAACCCTATCAGGAGGCGAAGGATTTGGTCATGTACCGTGACGCGGCTGGCGCGACGGTGCTCTCCGTCCGGACCGGCGAAGCCGCAGTGTTTTTCCCGCCTGATGTCCACATGCCCTCGCTCCAGGCCGACGGACGCCCGGGGTTGGTTCGGAAATCCGTCCTGAAGCTGCCGGTGGCCGGGTGAGGCCGTGGCTCCCGATACAAACCGCCCCGTTGTCGTCGCGAATTGAGGCCGGTCTCCCGTCGTGAACTACCGCCATCATTTTCATGCCGGGAATTTCGCGGACGTGATGAAGCATGCCGTGCTCGTCCGGCTGATCCGCGCCCTTCAGAAGAAGCCATCCGGTTTTGTCTACCTGGATACCCATGCGGGACGCGGCGGGTACGATCTTGTCCGCGAGGCGGTGGGCGAGACCCTCGCCCGCACTCCCGAATGGCCGGACGGCATCGGCCGGCTGTGGCAGCGGACTGATCTGCCGCCGGGCGTCGCCGAGTACCTGCAGCTCGTCCGGGAGTTCGATCGGGCGCGGGGAAACCTGGAACCGACGGTGCGCTTCTATCCCGGTTCGCCGCGAATCGCCGCAACGCTCGCCCGCGGGGAGGAGCGGCTTGCGCTGTGCGAGCGGCATCCGGAGGAGTTCGGCGCCTTGTCCGCCGAATTCAGCGCCTCAAAACGGTCGCGGGGCGGTGAGGGGACACGACGGGGAAATCGGATCTCCCTGCACGAGATGGACGGCTATGGCGCGCTGCGGGCGATGCTTCCGCCCCCCGAACGCCGGGCCCTCGTCTTGATCGATCCTCCGTACGAGGCGCAGGATGAATTTGCGTCTGCGGCGTCGGCCCTGGGGGAGGCCCTGCGCCGGTTCCCGTCAGGCACGTATGTGCTCTGGTATCCGCTGACGCAGCGAGCCAGGGTCCAGGAGTTCTTCACGGCCATCGTGGGGTTGAATCCACCTCCGACCCTCGCGCTTGAGCTGGCGATCGCCGGCGATGACGCGCCGCGGAAGCTGAAGGGCTGCGGGCTGGTGATGGTTAACCCGCCCTGGCAGTTCGATCACGAAGCCCGCGGGATGCTTGCATACCTGGCGTCGGTCCTGGCGGTGGAGGCCGGCGGAGGCTCCCGCATCACCTGGCTCGTGCCCGAAAAATAAAAAACCGCGCGATCCGGAGATCGCGCGGCGGGAAAGGGAGGCCGGTCAGGCGCTGCGATCGTGATCGGCACCGGCTGAGAAACCACGACGGATGTCGTCCGTAAAGACCGACGGGTCATGCTTCGGGGCCGGGACATCGAGCGGCGGAGCCTTGAAAACAGGTCGGTTCCACAGCACGTCCGAACGGCCGACGACGCGCACCATCGCCGGAGGCTCCGGGGTGCGATGCGGACGAAAGTTGGGAATCGTGAAGTGCATTGGTGTAGGTCCGGGGGAAGACAGACCCGCCCGAGAATTGTGCCGTCAGATTCGAAGAAAACTCGGTTAAAAATCAGCGACGATGTCCGAACCGTGGACGGAAATTTTCCGTAAAGGGAAGTTCGCGGCTGAGCTGGTTCGCCGTCGGGAGCGCGGGCGCCCGAAACACGGGCGATCCCCACTGGACGTCCCGGCGGCTGACGACGTCGACCGTCTCCGCGATGTGAGCGGTCGGAGCGACGACGAGACGAAGCCAATGTTGGGGCAGGTTCATTGGTAGGGAAGTGACGGATTGAGTATCGGCACGGGGCCGCAATCGGTTGAGGAAATTTCTGCGATTCGTCTTCAAGTCTTCGTGGGAGCGGGAATCCGTGGCGGTATTCCCGGGGAATCCTGGCGCGGCCGTCGGTCGCCCGCACCGGTCGGCGCCGGCGGGATTGCCGCGGATGGGCCGGGCCCCGGGTCGCACGGAGCAATGGACGCCCACGGAGGGTGCGCCCACGCGTTCCGTGCGACCGGAGCGGCCGTTCAGGCCACGCGTTGCAGCCTGATCACGTCGGCGCTGCGTTTCGGCAGCGTGAGCGTGAGTACGCCGTTGTTCATCTCGGCCTGCATCGACGGGTAGTCGAAGCCGTAGCCGAGACGCAGCTTCAGCCGGTAATCGCGTTGCGACCCTTCGAGGTGCAGCGATTGCCAGTTGACGCGGACGAAATGGGTCTTGCGGGCCGTGATCGTCAGATCGGCGCCGCGGCCTTCGATATCGACTCCCGCGGCACTGACGCCTGGCAGATACACGACGAGTTTCATCGCGTCGGGCTGCTCGTCGCATTCGTAATGGGGCTGACGGAACGCCTCGGAGGACGCCGTGGCCGCGTTACGAGCGCGACTGCTGGAGACGAGAGGATGGATGATCGTGTGCATGGGAGGAAAATGAAATGGAAGCATTTCCTCGGGGGCTTGGTGACCGCCGGGCTTTGGGAGAACCAAAATGCTTCCTGGAGGAAGTTTAGTTCTGGAAGCCCGCGACGGTGTGTTTATTCCAAGCGGAAATAACGACCGGTCGCATCGCGACGCAGCGCTGCTGCACGCGGACCTTCGTAAACGAAGTGCCGGCGGCAAGGCTGCGATAGTGATGGAGCGAAGCGGTCATTATTCTCGAACGGTTGGTGACGCTGCATATCGCAGGCCGCGTGCCAAGCACGTTTTTTTGTGTGCCGGTAACGATTGCGTGACGGTGCACCGTTCCGCAGGGTGATCGCATGGCCGCGTTTCACGATTCCGTCACCACAATCGAGCAGATCAAGCAGCACGTCCTGGCCTTCGCGCGGGAGCGCGAGTGGGAGCAGTTTCACTCGCCGAAAAACCTGAGCATGGCGCTCGCCGCGGAATCCGGCGAACTGATGGAGCATTTCCTCTGGTGCACGCCGGAGCAGTCGCAGGCGGTCGTCGCCGACCCGGCGAAACGCGGCAAGATCGCCGACGAACTCGCCGACGTCGTCATCTACGCGCTGGAATTCGCGAACGCGACCGGGCTCGACGTCGCCGCGTCGATCGAAGCGAAGATGCGGGCCAACGCGCAAAAATATCCGGTCGAGAAGGCCCGCGGGCGCGCGGATAAATACACCGAACTCTAGAATTGCGGATCGCGGAATGCGGATTGCGGAATGATCTGAATCTGGAAATCCGCAGTCGTGGCTTTTCAGCCCATTCCGCACTCTGCATTCCGCACTCCGCACTCCGTTCAGCCTTTGCCGCCGTAGCTGACGTAATCGTCGAGATCGAGCAGGTCCGCGAACGAGCGGATATCGTCACGGTCGGCCGCCGCCGCCTTCACCGTCTCGGCGATCCACTCGTGGCCGCCGGCGCCACCGGGGCCGTGCTGGTCAATCCACGCCGACCACGCGTAGATCTCAGAAGGACCTCGCTTCGTGTTCGCACGGACGTACGCGAGCATCTCGGTGTCGGAGCGTCCCTTCTTCAGCTCCGCCAGGAACGCTTCATGGTCGATCCCGGTGAAATCGAAAAAATTCCGGTCCATCGGACAGTTGTAATGATATCCGGCGTTCTTGCCGCCGAGCGTGGCCCGCGCCTTGTCGAGCAGCCGCGGCAGATGCGAATAGCCGCCGAGGCGGACGCGCACGCTGCGCGGAGGATGAACGGTGAGATCAGGAGACGAATAGTTGATCATGTGGGAGAAATTAGGAGGTGGGGCGGAACAAGTAACGAATCACTCGCGCCGCAAGCCGATGACCCAGGTTTTCGCCCCATGAATTCCCGCCGCAGGACAACCTCGCCTGTCGTGAGGTGAGCGTGCTCTGAGCAACGCGCTGTGGACATCGCGTTCCACCAGTTCCGTCCATTGACCGGCGTTGGAATGGTTTTCCGGCAGGCGCAGTGACCTCACCGCGCGAGGCGTGACAGACGCACTCTCCCGCGCGGTGACCTCACCGCGCCTACAAAGAATCTGGATCCGTCGCATCGCAGCCTCCAGCCACGTACCAACGACGAATTACCAACTACCAATTACTCACCCTCAAAACGTATCCCCCTTCCAACCCCACATCCCGCGCTTCACGTCGATGAATTTCACATACACGCGGTCGCGCGCCACCCCGAGATGGCCTTCGATCATCTGGCACAGCGCTTCGCACAGATCCTTCGTGCGCCGCGCCGGCAGTCCGATGCTCTTCAATTCGAGAAACGCGACCGGCTCGTCGCTCCCGGCAAAAAGCATCGGCGTGTCCGGTTGCAGCGCGACCATCACGAAGCTTTCGGGCTTCTTGAGCAGTTCGGCCACGAGTTGGGAGGCATTCTTGAGGATGGCGCGCTCGGCTTTCTTGGACAGCGGCAGATTCGTCTGAATTTTGAGGTAGGGCATGGCAGTCCTGGGTTGACGGTTCGGTCCTGCGCGGCGAAGCGGATGTAGTCTGATGGGAATCCTTCCCGCCCGCAACCCTCCGCGATGAAAAGCAACCAGGTCGTCCGCAACTACTACGTTCTCCCGTGCTGCCTTCTCCTGCTCAACCTCTGCATCGAGCTGGTGAGCTACAAGGCCAAGATGATCGACGACGTCCTGCTTCGGACGGCCGCGATCATGGGCATGGTGCTGTTCGGCGGTGCGCTCGTGGGCTTCGTGGCCGCGCCAGCAATCACCGCGGTCGTTGGCACGCTCCATCGCAACAGCCGGGCCCGCTTCGGCACACTCGGCGAGGCGTTCTTCCTCCTCCTGCTCGGCGTGGTGGTCTTCTGGCTCTACTATCGCGTGTACGTCATCGGCCCCGCCTCGATCCTCCCTCCCGAGTGGCGCAATCCGATCCACCACTGAGTGAATTGCGGATTGCGGAATGACGGACAGCACTGACGGACGACGGACGACGGACGGCAGACGGCAGACCGCGGAGGGCAGACAACGACGGCCAGACGATCTGCGCCCCCAACTTCCGTTCCCCCCCCCCACCAACTACTAACTACCAACTACCAATTACCAATTACTAACTCCCAACTACTAATCCCCAACTCCCAATCCCCAACAACCGACAACGAATTCCCCCATCACCCCGCCTTCGGCCGGAACGCCTTCATCACGGCTTCATTCGTTTCCAGCCGGACGTCGCTCGCTAGATCCACGCAATACGGAATTGCCGGAAACACGGCCTCCAGGTTTTCCCGGATCGCCTTCGGTCGCCCGGGTAGATTCACGATCAGCGTCCGCCCCCGGATCCCGGCCGTCTGACGCGACAGGATCGCGGTCGCCACGTACTTCAGCGACGTCGCGCGCATCAGTTCGCCAAATCCGGGCAGAATCTTGTCGCAGACTGCGACCGTCGCCTCGGGCGTCACGTCGCGCGGCGCCGGCCCGGTCCCGCCCGTGGTCACGACCAGGCAGCATCCGGCGACGTCCGCCATCCGGCGCAACTCGGCCTCGATCTTCGCCTGTTCGTCGGGAATCACCGCGTACTCGACCTCGAACGGGGTGGTTAGCCACTCGCGCAGCAGCGCGACGCACGCCTTGCCCGGGGTGTCCTCGTAAACGCCCGCGCTGGCCCGGTCCGAAACGTTGATGACGCCGATCCGAATCATGTGCCGGCTACGATTCGGTGGATTACCGGTCAGGGGCAACCTTTCTCAACCCCAGTTCGGCCGCGAACCCCTTCGTCAGCGTCTCGGGGGCCTCGCCCTGGGCCCGCAGCGTTCGGAGCGACAGCGCGTCGTGTCGCTTCGCCAGCCGGGTCCCCGTCGCGTCGACCATCAGTGGCGCGTGGTAAAACTCGGGCGGAGTCCAGCCCAGCGCGCGAAACAGCAGGAGTTGGCGGAAGGTGCTTCGAATCAAATCGGCCCCGCGCACGACTTCGGTGATCCCGAGCTCCGCGTCGTCGACGACCGTCGCGAGTTGGTAACTCGGGGTGTCGTCCTTCCGCCACACGATGAAGTCCCCGAAATCGCGGCCGGCGACGGCCCGTTGCTCACCGCAACGTGCGTCGATAAACCCGATTTCAACGTCGTCGGGCACCCGCAAGCGCCAGTTGGTCGAGATCCGGTCACCGAGTGGCGGAATGGCGGCGTCGGACGAGGGTCGAAAGCTGCGCGGGTACAGCGGCTCGTCGTCCTCGCCGCCTTCGTGCGGCGCCCCGGCCGCCTCCAGCACATCGCGCCGCGACCGGTCGCAGGGGAAGAGGAGTCCGGCGGCATGCAGCCGCCCCAGCGCGGCGCGGTAGCGGTCGATCCGCCCGCTCTGCGAGACCATCGGTCCGTTCCACTCCAGGCCCAGCCAGTGAAGATCCTCCTGCATCGCCTCGATGAACTCCGGACGGCAGCGGGCGGTATCGAGATCGTCGTTCCGCAGGAGCAGGACGCCACCGGCCGCACGCGCCCGCTGCGCCGCGATCCAGAACGTCCGGGCGTGTCCGAGGTGCAGGTGCCCCGTCGGCGAAGGCGCCAGCCGACCGATGTAGGAAGTTGACGAGTTCAAGGGCAGGGAAGCGGGCGCCATTGCAGCGAGAACGTTGATGAACGGGCCGCAACCGTCCCGCAACGGTGTTGATGACTAAACCGGGTCGCTCCGGTGGAAATACAACCGATGGACCTGGCACGGCTCCGCCGGAGCCAAAGCTCAGACCCGTGAGCGAAGTATTCATGTAGGCGGGGTGACCTCATCCCGCGAGGCGCAATGTCCGCATCATCCCGCGCGGTGAGGGCACCGCGCCCACAGCTGATTGATTCCGCCTCGTGACCGAGGGGCCGCCGTGTCGCGTGCCTCTCTCCGCGCTCGACGGTCGGGTCTTTCGCTTTCACGATTTTTCTCTCCCTTCCTTCGGTGGCTTTCCCATTTTCGCGATTCCTCCATCTCCCGATTTTCCAATGACCAGGCTCCTCTGCGTCTACTGTGCCTCGAGCGACCGGCTCGACCCGAAGTATTTCGCGGCCGCCGCCGAGCTGGGCCGCATGATGGTCGGCCACGGCTGGGGACTCGTCTACGGAGGCGGCAAGACCGGTGCGATGGGCGCCGTCGCCCGCGCCGTGAAGCAGAACGGCGGCAAGGTCGTGGGCGTCATCCCGGAGTTCATGAAGGCGAAGGAGCTCGCCTACGATGAGGCCGACGAACTCGTCACCGTGATCACCATGCGCGAGCGGAAGCTGCTCATGGAAACCCGCGCCGATGCGTTTGTCGCGCTGCCGGGAGGGTGGGGCACGCTCGAGGAAATCCTCGAAATCCTCACGCTCCGCCAACTCGACGTGGTCCGGAAACCGTGCGTGCTGTTGAACCAGGACGGATTCTACGACGACCTGCTGCGGCTGTTCGAACGGATGCTGGCCGAGAAATTCTTCAAGCCGTCGAACCTCCAGCTCTTCGGGGTGGCGCGGACCGTGCCCGACATTTTTGCCCAGCTCGAAGCCACCGCATCCGTCAGGCCGGAATTGAAGTGGTTCGACACCCGCTGACCGATGACCGACGCCCTCGCTCCCGTCCTTCGCCTGCTCCGCGCCCACGCTGCGCAACCGCTCGATCCGCATGAGGCGGACATGACCGCCGAGGTGATCCGGTTTACGGAGACGCATTCCGACGCGCTGCTCCGGAGCTGTGTTCCCGGTCATCTCACCGGTTCCGCGTGGGTCGTCAGCCCTGACCGCAAACGGACGCTGCTCACGCATCACCACAAGCTCGACAAGTGGCTTCAGCTCGGCGGCCACGCCGACGGCGATGGTGATCTGCTCGCCGTCGCGCTGCGCGAGGCCCGTGAGGAAAGCGGGCTGACGCGGCTGCGGGTGGTGAGCCCGGAGGTGTTCGACGTCGATCGTCACTGGATTCCGCCGCGGAAGACCGATCCCGGCCATTACCATCACGACCTCCGCTTCATGATCGAGGCCGATCCGGACGAACCGTTGGTGATCTCGAGCGAGTCGAAGGACCTCGCGTGGGTCGACATCTCGGCAGTCACGACTTTGAACCCCGAAGAGTCGATGGCCCGGATGGTCCGGAAGACGCCGGGAAGCCGCTGACGTCGCGCCGGGTCGGTTCTCGGTGCCCTCATCGAGCCGCGCGCTCTAACCGATTCCGCGAACACGGGGAGGCATCGATCTCCCCGTGATCCGGTCTCCCCATTCCCCAATCCCCACTCCCCAATCCGGCCTCCTGACAGGATGCTGTCACAACCGTCCGTATAATGTGGCATCATGAACACGATGAGGACGGAAGTCTGGGAGGCGGAACACGTGATCGAGACGGCGGCGCCGGCGGGTGTGATTTGGGACCTGTTTCGCAACGTGTCCGCATGGCCGCGCTGGCAGCATGAAATCGACAAAGTCGCCCTCCACGGACCGTTTGCGGCCGGGTCGAGAGTCTCCATTGCGGCCCCGGGGCAGCCGTCGTTGCAGAGTCGTCTGGTCGAAGTGAGGGAGAATGCCGGCTACCTTGCGGAACTTAGTTTTGGCGGCGTCCGCGTCTTCACCGATCATCGGATCGAGCCCGCCGCGAACGGCCGGACGCGGGTGGTGTTCTCAGTCGAGGCCTTCGGCCCCGCATGCGACGAGATCGGCCCGGCCGTGACCGCCTGCCTTCCCGCCACCCTGCGTTCCCTCGCCGAGACGGCCGAGCGTTCCAGCTAGACCAGTTGAGACAAAGATGGAGCCGATCGCCGGCGTGATCCCTCGGCGGGTAGGGCTGGGACTGCTCCCAGCCTGGGCGGGGTCAGGCGAGGGGTCAGGCGACCCCGATCATCGAACCATGGCGCGGAAGGGACTGGCGCCCTACCATGTTCAAGCCTAGGCGCGGAAGGGACCCTCCTTCGCGCATGCGCTTCCGCCTTCGCGCGAGGCTACGGCGGACAAGACGGAGGACAGGCTCCGCGGCCTACCGGTGGCTCCGACTGAAATTACGCCGTTCCAGGTTTTCGCCCGCGAAATACTTGCTGCTACCGACGGCTTAACCATCGTCGCCGGGTCATGCGTGTTCCCGCATCACGCCAGCCGGGGCTGACCTTTATCTTCGTGACGATGCTGCTCGCGATGACCGGCGTCGGGCTGCTCATTCCCGTCCTGCCGCGGCTCGTCGTCCAATTTAGCGGCAACGACATGACGGCCGGCGCGCATGTGTATGGCTGGCTGCTGGGAATTTTCTCGCTCATGCAGTTCTTCGCGTCGCCGATCCTTGGCGCGCTGTCGGACCGGTTCGGCCGCCGGCGGATCATCCTGATCGCGACCGCTGGTTCCGCCATTGACTACACCATCATGGCGAATGCGCCGACGCTGGGCTGGCTGTTCCTCGCCCGGATGATCTCCGGCGCAACCGCGGGCATTCTCGCCACCGCGAATGCGTACGTCGTGGATGTCACGCCGCCGGAAAAGCGCGCGGGCGCCTTCGGCATGATCAACGCCGCATTCGGACTGGGCATCATGCTGGGACCGCCGCTGGGCGGTTTGTTGGGCAATATCAATATCCACCTGCCGTTCTGGTTTGCCGCGGCGTGCTCCGCGATGAACTGGATCTGGGGATTCCTGGTGCTGCCTGAGTCGCTCCCGCCGACGCAGCGCCGGCCGGTGGCCTGGAAAAGGGCGAACCCGATCGGTGCGCTGCTCGCGCTGCGGCGCTTCC
>DASZYH010000089.1:0-14458 GCA_035545515.1 Opitutaceae bacterium | reverse complement strand
TGGCGTACGCCTTTTCCTGCGCGGTGGGGTCACCGCGCCTACACAAGGCACGAGGCATTTTACGGATCTGGCGCGAGCGAGCTCGCGGCCTACGAGGTCATTGTTGTCCGATCTGGCGCGAGCGAGCTCGCGGCCTACGGCGAACGGATTTGTCCATTGTGGGAGGAGTCACCCCGCGTGACTCAATGTCCGCATCGTCCTGCGCGGTGGGGTCACCGCGCCTACACCAAGGCACGAGGCATTTTACCGATCTGGCGCGAGCGAGCTCGCGGCCTACGAGGTCATCGTTGCCCGATTTGGCGCGAGCAAGCTCGCAGCCTACGGCGGGCATCGTTGCCCGATTTGGCGCGAGCAAGCTCGCGGCCTACGTGCAAACAGACGTGCGGGAAAATCGCGACGGTTGGCGCGGCGAGCCGCCGGCCGGAGCGACGTGAAATGGTGCTAACCTCCCTGCCCCACGTGACCCGCGCAGCGGGAAAAAAGAGGATCCTTGACGGTTGGCCTCCTGAAACAAAGAAGGGCAGGGTGAAACGTTCTCTCCTTTCGATCTCGATCGTCGCCGTGTTGCTGGCGGGGTGCGAAGGCACGGGCCCGGACACCCAACGCGGTGCGGTCACGGGCGGTGCGCTCGGCGCGCTGGCTGGTGCGATCATCGGCCACAACAGCGGCGGCGTCAACACGCTGGGCGGCGCCCTTATTGGCGGCGCGGCGGGCGCGATGGCCGGCGGCGCCCTGGGGAACGCATCGGATCACGAGAACGGCACGGTCTACGGACAGCCGCCGCAGCAGCCCGGCCAACCGGTGCAGGTGGTTCAGGCGGCTCCGCCGCCCCCGCCTCCGCCGACCGTCGTGGCCGTTGAACCTCCTCCTCCGTCGGCCGTGTGGATTGACGGTTATTGGGCGTGGACGCCACGCGGCCGCTACTGGGTGGCCGCGCATTGGGAAACGCCACCTCCGGGTTGCAGCTATTTCGTCCCGCCGCACTGGGAGCACCATTACGGCCGCCGCTATTACGTCAGCGGCTACTGGAGGTAACCGACTCCCGGGCGAACGCCGGCGCAAAAAACCGCCGGAGGCGGGTGCCACCGGCGGTTGGTGAGGCGAAGGATGGGCTCAGAGCCAGCCGAGGCGGGCCCGCATCCGCGCGCGGAGGTGGTCGAGCTTGGCCTGCTGTCCCGGAGTGAGCACCGCACGCTCCTGGGTGCGCGCCGACTTCACGATCGCCCGGATCTGGGCCTTCTTCTGCGCCGGGGTCAGCCCGGTGTTCGCGCGAATCGACTTCACCGTGTCGTGGGTGTTGCCACGGATGGTCTTGATCTGCGCCACCTGCTGCGGGTTCAAGCCGAGGTGCTTCACCACCCGGTGTTCGAACCGACGGTGCTCGCGCACCAGCGCGTGATGCCGGGAATGCGCGGCGGCCGGCGCGGTGACAGCCGGGCGGCCGGCGGGGACGCCACCGGCGGTCGCGGCGTTGACGAACGGACACGCCGCGGCCAAGCCGGCGGCGGCGACGAGGGTTTTGATCATGGTGTTCATGGAATGATTGGAACGGAGCCCGCAGACGCCGCGCTGCCGGGCCGGTTACCGCCCCGATCATTACAGTTTCGAAAGCCCGGGCGGCCGGCCCGCGCGGCGCGCCTGGAGCGGTTTAACTTGGGTCGTAGCCGCCGGTAGGGCGCGGAGTCCCTTCCGCCCCAGGGTTGGCTGGGAGCGAGGTTCCAGCCCTACCGCCTGAGGCATCGCGCCCGCGATCGGCTACGTTTTTGTTTCAACCGCTCCAGGCAAAACTCCCTGCTTTGAACGTTTTATGTTGCGGAGATCGCGGCAGTTCGCGTGTTCTGAAAGCGGATACCCGGCACCATGGAGGGGTGCCAGACCACCGACTCCCACGGATGGGAGGACTGTTGCCATGCGTTCATCCCTTTCGTGCCCACCCACCCGTCTTCCCCGCATCGCGGCGGTCACCCGGCCGCGGTGGAGCCCCGACATTCCCTCGCTCCGCTCCACTCCCCCATGAGCGGTCCCAACCTTCACGAGTTGTACGAGGAACTGCGGGCCTACCAGCGGCGGCTGGGCACCGCCTCTGAATCCGGCGACGATTTCGATCGCGTGCTGCGGCTCGCGCACGAGATCAACAACCAGCTTGCGGCCAAATTCCTGGCCGAGCCGACGAGCACGGAAGCCGATCCGCAGCGCACGCTCGTCGCGCTCAGCCGGAAATACCTGCGCTAGCCAGGAGCCGGCGGGGACGCCCGCCCAGCGATCGTGCGACGGGGCGAGTCGAGTCGGCCGCGACGCGCCGCCGACGTCCACGAGATCAAGCGGAAATGGCGCCCGCGCCGTCCCGTCGCACCCTTACGCGCCCCGCCCCCGGTCCCCGGCGCCGGCGAGGGCGCCGAGCTTCTGCCGCAGTCCGGCAATGAGGTGATCGTAGGTCCGGCGGAATTTATCAACCCCGTCGTCCTCGAGCCGCCGGCTGACCGCCTGGAGATCGATCCCGATCTCACCGAGGTCGCGGAGAACGGCCTGGGTCGCCGCGGGATTTTCCTGGAGCCGCGGCGTCGGGTCGCCGTGGTCGCGAAACGCCTCGAGCGTCTTTTGGGGCAGCGTGTTGATCGTCTCCGGTCCGATGAGCGCCTCGACGTACTTCACGTCGCTTTCCGCCGGGTCCTTGGTGCTGGTGCTGGCCCAAAGCACCCGCTGCTTCTGCGGGCGCGCGGGTGCCAGCCGCCGGAACCGGTCGCTGCTGAAAATTTCCTGATAGATCTGGTAGGCCTGCCGCGCGCAGGCGATCGCCGCCTGCCCTTTCAGCCGTCCGGCCGGACCGGCGAGGCGGGGATCGCTCTCGGCCAGCAGATCCAGCTGCGGGTCGACCATGAGATCGATCCGGCTGAGGAAGAAGCTCGCAACGGACGCGATCCGTTCGACCGACTCACCCGCCCGGATCCGATCCTCCAGTCCGCCGAGGTAGGCTTCCGCCACCTCGCGGTACCGCGTCAGGCCGAACAGGAGCGTGATGTTCACGTTGATGCCCTCGGCGATGAGCTGCCGGATGGCCGGCAGACCCTCCGCCGTCGCCGGCACCTTGATGAAAAGATTCTTTCGCTTCACGCGGGTCCAGAGGTCGCGGGCCTGGTCGAGCGTGGCCGCCGTGTCGCGCGCGAGGTGCGGCGAGACCTCGAGGCTGACGAAGCCGTCCCGCCATCCCGTGCGCTCAAACACGCCGGCGAGTTCGTCCGCGACCATCTGGATGTCGCTGACGACCAGGTCGCGGTACGCGTCCTCCGCCGAGCGGCCGGCGTCGCGGGCGGCCCGGATGTCGTCATCGTATTCGTCGCCGTGGCTGATCGCCTCGTCGAAGATCGAGGGATTGGACGTGACACCGGAGAGACCGTCCTCGTCGATCAGGCGCCGGAGCCCGCCGCTTCGGACGAAACTGCGTTTGGTGTAGTCGAGCCAGATTGACTGGCCCTGTTGGGTGAGTTGCTTGAGCCGGTTCATGATCGAATTGCCGCCGCGATTTCGAAGTCCTTGCGCGGGCACCGGTACGCAGGCGGGCGACAGGTTGGCGTGCGCCGGAGTCTCCGCAACCGGGCGGCCGGAAAACCGGCAATTTCCCAGGTGCCCGCGCGGGAAAATCCGGATCGGCGCACGTTCGTCGTGTCCATCGTTTCGGCGGGCGAAACGGGCCCGGCAAACCCCGGCTCGTTGCATCGGAGATTTTCCGAGTGCGCCGTTTTCCCTCGGAGACCGGCGAGCCGGCCGATCGCCGGTCCGAAACGCAGTGCGAATCAAATTTGACGAGCGCAGCACCCCACGGAAATTGGCGCTTTCACCCACCCAGACTTCACCCATGCCCCGATCCGCCTCCCCCGCCGCTCCTTCCAGCACCGGCATCCCTGGTCTCGACCTGATTCTCCGCGGCGGACTGCCGAGCCAGCGACTGTACCTCATCCGGGGAATGCCTGGCACGGGGAAGACAACGCTCGCCATGCAGTTTCTGCTCACGGGCCTCGCGCGCGGCGAACGCGTGCTTTACATCGCCCTGTCGGAGACGCGGGAGGAAATCACCGAGGTGGCCCGCTCGCACGACTGGGATCTGCGCCGGATGGAGATCTTCGAACTGTCGGCGCTCGAAAGCCAGATCGCCGAGGAGTCGCAGAACACGATCTTTCACCCGGCGGAAATCGAGCTGAACAAGACCACGGAGCTGATCCTGCGACAGATCGAATCCGTGAAGCCGCACCGGCTGGTGATCGATTCGGTTTCCGAACTCCGCCTCCTGTCGGACAGCGGGCTGCGATACCGGCGCCAGATGCTGTCGTTCAAACAGTATTTTGCCGGACAAAAGATCACGGCGCTGCTGCTGGATGACCACGGCGCACAGGAGGGCGACCTGCACGTCCAGAGCATCGCGCACGGCGTGATCACGCTGGAGCTGACGCAGTCGGACTACGGCTCGGAACGACGCCGCGTCCGGGTGTCGAAACTGCGGGGCGTCCCGTTCGTCGGCGGCTATCATGACGCGGACATCGTGACCGGCGGACTCCGCGTTTTCCCCCGGCTGATTGCCGCGGAGCACCGAATGAAGTTCAAGCGACGGAGACTCGTTTCCGGAATCGACGGGCTCGATGCGCTCTTGGGCGGCGGTCTTCCCTACGGAAACAGCTGCCTTTTCCTGGGACCCGCGGGAGCCGGCAAATCGACGATCGCCCTGCAGTTCGTGCACCAGGCGGCACGGAAAGGTGAAAAGGCGCTCGTTTGTCTTTTCGACGAAAACACCCGCACGGTCCTGATCCGCTCCCGGTCGGTCAATCTTCCGCTGGAGCAGGACCTCACCGACGGGAGGGTAGAACTCATGCAGATCGATCCCGCCGAGCTCGCTCCGGGCCAGTTCCTTGAGCTGGTGCGAAAGCGCATCGAGGCCGGGGTGAAGGTCGTCACGATCGACAGCCTGAACGGCTACATGCAGGCGATGCCCGATGCACGTTTTCTGATCGTCCAGCTCCACGAACTGCTTTCGTACCTCGGAAACCTGGGGATCCTGACGATCATGACGATCGCGCAGCACGGGCTGGTGGGGGACATGCTCTCGCCGGTGGACCTGACCTATCTCGCGGACGCGGTTGTGCTGCTGCGGTTCTTCGAGGAACGCGGCCGAATGCGGAAAGCCATCTCGGTGGTCAAAAATCGAATCGGATTTCACGAATCGACCATCCGCGAACTGGCGATCGACAAGCGCGGCGTGCGGGTCGGGCTTCCGTTGGACGCCTTCCAGGGCGTGCTGACCGGCGTGCCCGAATTCACCGGTTCCCGGGAGCAGATGTTGACGGATCAATGACCGGATCCACGCGGCAGACTCTTCCGGTCCTGATCGCGGCACCGATCGGGGCCGACGCAAACAACACGGCGCGGATCCTGGCCGACGCCGGCATCGCCTCGGAAATCTGCCAAGACCTGTCCATGGCGGCAGGCAAGATGAACGAAGACTGTGGCGCCCTCCTGCTGACGGAGGAGGCGACGGCCTCGCCGGAATGCGGGCTCGTGCGCGACGTGCTGGCGAACCAGCCCCCGTGGTCCGACCTGCCGATCGTATTGATCGAAAGCAGCCGGCGCGGACGCAAAACGGGAAATGCCGCCCTGACGTGCCTTGGTTCACCGCTCGCCGCGGTGGTGCTCGAACGGCCGCTGCACGCGTCCACCCTGGTCACGGCGGTGCGATCAAGCCTCGCCGCGAGGCTCCGCCAACATCAAATCCGCGATCTGCTGCACGAACGCGACCATCTGCTCGGCTCGCTTGAGGCGCAGGTGGCGGAACGGACGGCGAAGCTGCGGCAGGCGGTCGAGGAACTGGAAGGTTTTTCCTATAGCGTGTCGCACGACCTGCGCGCCCCGCTCCGCGTGCTGGACGGCTACGCCCGGGCCCTGGCCGAGGACTATGGCAGCCGGCTTGACTCGCAGGCCCACCTCTATCTCGACCGCATCTCGCGTGCAGCGCAGCGCATGGACCGCCTGACACAAGACGTCCTCGCCTACTCGCGGGTGTCGCGGATGACACTCTCGCTCCAGGCGGTCGATCTCGACGGCCTGCTGCCCGATGTCATCGAGCAGTACCCGACGCTGGCACCGTTCAAGGCCAGCTTCGACATCCACCGGCCGCTCGGGACGGTCCTCGGTCATCCGCCGCTGCTGGTGCAGTGCTTCTCGAATCTGCTCGAAAACGCCGTGAAGTTCGCCGAACCGGACCGGACCTTGAAGGTCGTGGTCCGCACCCGGCGGAAGGACGATCAGGTGCGAATCATCGTCCAGGACAACGGTCGCGGGATCGACGGCGACAATCTGGAGCGGATCTTCGGCCTGTTTGAACGCGCCGCCCCGAAGGAGACGGAAGGCACCGGCATCGGGCTCGCAATCGTGAAGAAGGCGGTGGAACGGATGGGCGGCCAGATCCGTGTCTCCTCGCGTCCCGGGAAGGGAACCGAGTTCCGGCTCGACCTGCAGGCCGCCCCTGATGGCGCCCCCCCGGCTTCCGCATGACTCCCTCCCCCTATCTGCTCGTCGCCGAAGACGACGACGACGACTTCTTCCTCCTCACCCGCGAACTGTCGAAGGCGGGCCTGAAATCGGTCGCCCGGACGGCCGATGGCAAGGCCACGCTGGAGTACCTGCGCGGCACCGGGCCGTATCGGGACCGGGCCAAACACCCCTTTCCGGACGTGCTTTTCCTCGACCTGAAACTGCCGCTCATGCTCGGACACGAGGTGCTCCAGGAAATCCGGAAGGAGCCAAAGTGGAAGGCGCTGAAGGTGTATGTGCTCACCGGATCCGACGAACACCGCGACCGGGAGCGAATCGATGCGCTCGGCTGCGACGGATACTACGTGAAGCCGCTCGGCGCCGCGCAACTCGCGCAGATCTTTCCCCGGCGCTGACGGCGCGACCGGCGGTTTCGCTCACCCGACGGGCAGCCGGATCGAAAACTGCGCGCCGCTGCCGCCCGGCGGATCCTCGATCTCGATGGTGCCGTGCATCCGCTCGACCGCCCGCTGGACGATCGCAAGGCCAATGCCGGTTCCCTCGTGCTTGTTGTCGAACCGCTCGAAGATCCGGAAGATCCGCTGCCGCGCCTCGCCGGGTATGCCCACGCCATTGTCCGTGACCGTGATGACGACAAGCTCGGCGGACTCCGTCCGGGCAGCGATGTGAACCTGCGGCGGCACTCCGAGCGCGACGTACTTCAGCGCATTGCCGATCAGGTTCTGAAACACCACCTGGACCAGCATCGGATCGCCGATCACCCGTGGAAGGCCCGTATCGATCCGGACCTCCCCGTGGCGCAGCTGGATCTCCGGCTCGAGCAGTCCGATCGTGGTTGCGAGCACCTCGCCGAGGTCGATCGAACGGAGCTGCAACTGCTGGCGACCGATCGACGCGTATTTGAGGAGGTTGGTGACCAGCGCGTCCATCTTTCCCACCGAAAGCCGGATCCGGTTGAGGTACAGCCGCGCCGTGTCGGAGATTTCCCCGCCACAGTCCTCGCGCAGGGCATCGCTGAACCCCGAGATCCCGCGCAACGGCCCGCGCAGGTCGTGCGCCACCGAGTAGTTGAAGCGCTCCAGTTCCTCGTTGAGCTGCTCGATTTCGACGCGCCGCTTCTCGCCGCGCCGCGCCGACTCGACGAACGCGAAGACCCGCGGCAGGAGCGGAAACAGCGCGATCGCGGTGGCCAGTGACGCCGCCGCCGTGACGACCTTCACGAAGGCATCGAGCCAGTAGAGCGGCTGCCAGACCACGAGGACGGCAAGAAAATGCGTGAAGCCGCAGGACACGATGAACAGGCCGAACGCGAGAAAGATCGAATGAAACGGAATGCCGCGGCTGGCCCGGTAGACGAGATATCCGAGCGTCGCCGAGATCGAGACGTAGGAGATTCCGATCACGAGGTCGGCGATGACATGGACCCAGATCAGCCGGGGATCATACCGATAGCAGAACTCGTGCGGCAACCCGGTCTGCTCGAACAGCGGGATCCGGAGCAGCTCCAGGGCGGCGATTCCGGCGAGCACGCACGCCACGATGCCGCAGCTCCAGAGAACCAACGGGCGGGCATACCACCGGCCGGCGACCGCGTTGCGAACAGGCCCGTCCATCACATCACCGGCTGAGTCGAACCCACGTTGAACCGCGCCCACCATTCGTGCAGGGCCCGCACGACCGATTCGAGCCGCTCGTTCGCGGTGGGCTTGATCACGTACGAATTCGCGCCGAGCTCATACGCGCGTTCGATATCCTGCGCCAGCGCCGAGGACGTAAACACCACGACCGGCAGGCGCGCGCGAGCCGGCGACTCCTGCCGCCAGCGCAGGACGTCGAAGCCATCGCGGCGGGGCATCCGGAGGTCGAGCAGCAAAACCATCGGCAGCGGAAAGCGGGTCCGGTCGGCGTACTTCCCCGGTCCCCTCGAGATACGCAATGACGTCGTCCCCGTTCGCCACGCGAATCATGTAAAACGGCGAGGCCGTGCGGCGGAGTGCGCGTTCCAGGAGAAGCGCATCGGAGTCGTCGTCTTCGGCCACGAGCAAAACGGGGGCGCGCATCCACCCATGGAAACCGCGAAACCGCATTGGTGCCGTGGCGGAGCAGGGGGATAACCCCTAATACGATGCACCGATCCGTCGCGTATCCTCTTCGGGCGCACCGAAGTGGATCTGAATTCATCGCCGATGTTTACCGGAACGATGTAACACAACCACGGGCGATTCGGGTGGGGGCGGCCGCCGACCTGAGCCGCAAGGGCATGCGGGCGGCGCCACCGATAGCAACGTGAGTGGCCGGTTCCGAATGCGATCGCAGCGGAGGGGGGAAGAGCGCCTTGCCCGCGGTCCTGCCGGCGGTGGTGGCCGCGAGCGTGAACACTTCGGGCGGCGGCCGGAATTCGGCGGCGCGAGGAAACGCCACCGTCGTAGGGGCCAGACTTACGCCACCTGCACCATTCGCGCCTGCATCGCTTGATATTTTTGAAGGATAGATTCCATTTCGCGGCACCCACGGAACCAATTCCTCCCCGGAGCTGTTCCATCCGACTCTGGACACCATGAACACGGCAGAGCTGGTCGACGACGTTGCATTAAGGACGGGCGATTTGTTGGCGTTGGAGCTTCAGATCGCACGGCGGGCGGATGAGCTGGCGCGCGCCCGCCCCGGAACGCGAAACGAGAACACCGATTGGGAGTGCTGGCTGGAAGCCGAACGGGAAGTGCTGGGCACGGCGGAGCTGGCCACGGCTCCCGGGTGCTGAGGCAGGGCCGAGACGCGCAACGGCGCCGAAACCTCAGCGCTCTTCGCGCAGGACCCGGACGGGGCCGAACAGGCCGGAGGGCATGAGCGGCGAGCGCGCGGTCAGCTTCGCGATGTTCGTGCGGGTGAACCGGCGTTCCGCCGGCAGCGAGGCGTCGCCGATGATCCGGTTCGGCCAGAAGTTCACGACGTCGATCTCGAGCTGGTTTTCACCGACGCGAACGGCGGGCGAGATATCGACTCGAAACGGGGGAGCCCAGACGATTCCGACGGGCATCCCATTCACACGGACGGCGGCCAACTCGCGCACGGCGCCGAGATCGAGCCAGAGCCGCGCGCCGGCGTCGCCAGCGGAAACGTCGAAGGCCCGACGGTACGTGGCGGTCCCCGAGTAGAACCGGATGCCGGGTTCCGGGCGCATGGTCCAACTGACCAGCGAATCGAACGCGACCGTGCCGGGCCCACCCCACTTCCGATCGAACGTGACCTGCCACGGGCCGCGCACGTCCCCGACCGGGCTCATCACCGTTTCGTTCGAAGCCGCGGTGGCTGGGTGGGCTGAGGCCGGCGCCCGGAAAATCACGAAGCGCGAGCCATAGGGAGGCAGCGTGAGCGGAACCGTCGTCGTTTTGCGGCCCATCCGATACGCCGGGGCGAACCGCTGCCCGCCCGTGACGGGATCCCACACTTCCGGCGCCCGCCCGACCACGCGGAAACCGACGTCGACCTCGACCGGCGCATCCGACCGGCTCGCGATGAAGTAAATGTCGGTGTCACCCTCGCGCCGGTGCATGGAGTCGAACGCAGCCTTCGGTGCGGCGGAAGCGAACGTCACGTCGGGCGGAACGCCTTCGGCCGCCAGCACGTCGCGGGCGGTGCGATCCGAGATGACACGACCCGGCGCCCGGCCCCTGCCAGCCGGCCCGGTCCCGCCTTTGTCCGACGGCAGCGCGGCGTCGCCCCCGCCGGACCACAGCGCACCGGCGATGGCGCGCACTTGCGCGTCCGCTTCCGGCTGGCCCGTCAGACTGCTGGCCGCATCGGGCCGCTCGCCGATGACCACGGCGCCCTCCGCCACGAGGGAGCGGACCTGGCGCAGCACCGGCAGATCGATGGTCCGCTCAGGGGCAAGCACCAGAACGCGATACCGCATGCCGTCCGGAAGGACGAGCCGGCCGCCGTCCACGCGGAGATCACGCACCAGCGTTTCCTCGGTGATCGCGTCGTAGTCGTACCCGGGCCCGAGACCGGCGGGATCACTGGCGCGGAGCTGGGCGAAGTTGGGGACGTGGTCGCCGTAATAATACAACGCATCCGCGACGAAGCGCCCGCGCTGCATCATCGCCTGGCAGCGATTCAGATACATGAGAAACGGCCCCGCGTCGTTCCACCAGGTGACGTTCGGATTGAAGTGAGTCCCGGCAAAATACTGCTGGCCCGGGACGCCCATCGAGGCGGGCGAGCACACGAACGCATGCCACACGAGCCGGTTGAGTCCCTCCCCGATCGCATAGTCAAACGACGGCTTGAGGTTGTCCCAGAGCGTTTCCTGCCAGTGCGGCCCGATGGACGTAAATCCCTCGGCCGAGACGAGCGGATGACCGTAGGTGTGCGCGGCGCTGGCGGGCTGCTTCACGAAGAACCGGGACTCGTCAGTGGTCCGGTGCGTCTTGGACCGGGCCCAGAACTCCGACATCGGCACGTCGTCGAGGCCGAGACACCGCTGCGCATCGATCGGCGTGTAATGCGGACCGCCGGACTCCGGATGAATCAATAGCCCATACTGCGCCGCGAAGGCTTGGTACGGGCGGTAATGGTTGTCGACCGCCAGGTCGCCGAGCGTTTTGCGGTAATCATTCAGGAATCGGTCCGTCGTGGTCCGACTGTTTACGATCCGGCCGGCAAAGGCCGGCAGGAATGGCAGCAGATCATACCCGCGCCGCCGCCGGAATTCGTCGCGGATCGTCGGCGTCCAGTTCGTCAGGTCGATTTCCCAGCTATCGGTGTGCAGGTAACGGAGCGAGCGACCCAGGTAGGGGCGGACACGCTCGAGGATGGGAACGAGGACGGTGTTCGCATACCGCTCGAAAGCACCACGATCGAAGACATCGAGCGCGTTGCCGTGCCAGCCATCGCTCGCGGTCGAGACCTCGTGGACGTCACCGAGGGTGCAACCAAAACGAAGAATCTGCCACCGGCCGGCCGGCGGCTGCCACCGCAGCCGGCCGCCGGCGGTCACGTAGGACGTGAGATCAACCACGCCGGCCGACCGGGCGTCCTCCTCACCGGGGTGATCCTTCTCCTCCCGCACGAGCAGGCCGGTTTGCGGCGCCGAGTTGGCGAGAAAGAATGCATGGGGACCCGTGAACGGCAGTTTCGCCTCGAGCGTTTTCGACGGCCAGTCCGCCACGCCGCCGGAGGGGGGACGGTCAGGGTGAATCGGATACGCGACGACCAGCCAGTCGCGGTAATAGCCGCCGACCCGCGGGGGCGCGGGGAGCGCGACGTCGACCGGGGCAGGCCCCTCGACCGTGGTTTCAGACCAGACGAGTTTCTTCACCGCATCGTCGTTGGTTACGGTCGGGCCGCCCAGATTCCAGCCGCTCTGCATGTTCAGGCTCATCTCGAGCCCGAGCCGGTCGGCTTCAGCGAGCGCATGCCGCAGCAGGTCGATCCACGCCGGCGTGCCGAAGGTCGGGCCGTGCGGAACGGGGTGGTTGCCATCCTGATCGGCGCCGCCGGCATCGATGATCACGGCGCCGCCAAACCCCTTCGCCTTCATCTGCTCCAGGTCGCGGGTGATCGCGGCGCGATCGACATTGCCGTTGAGCCACCACCAGTAGGCGCGCGTGCGCGCCTCCGGCGGCGGGTTCGCCCAGACCTCGTCGAGCGTGGGCGCTGCGTTTTCGCTCGCCACGGCCGGCAGGCACAGGGTCAGCGCGGCCGATGCAACAGCGGCCAGCCGGCGCACCCGAGACAGGGCGCTGGGAGAGGGCCTCCTGCCCCCAGGCAATCCGGCGTTGGCGAGGCGGCGCATACGTTTCGGTTACTGGCCGCCGGCTGCTTTCTTCGCATAGTATTTCTGGAGGACGGAGAACGCCTCCTTCTTGATGCCCTGGTCGGAGATCAGTCCCTTGCGGTTGAAGCCGTCCTGAATCCCGGGCAGGACGCGCCGCGGCGACCGAAAATCGACGAGGTTGGCCAGCGGATCCTCCACGATCTGAACGTCGGGGTCGTGCGGATCACTGTGCCGTTCCAGCGCCGCGCTGATGAGGCGGGTGGGATCGAGCGCGCGCGCCCGCGCAATCAACCGCGAGAGGAATTTCGTCCGCGCGGCAGTGACCGGCGTTTCATTGGCCACCGACCAGATGATGACCGCCGCATGCTCGTCATCGCGCTGGATCTCGTCGGTCAACTGCGCCGCGGCGTTCTCGTAGGTCGCCTCGTTGTCCCAGTCGATGGTCCAGTAAACCGGGATTTCCGACCAGACGAGCAGACCCATGCGATCGGCGGCGCGCAGCGTGGATTCGTTGTGCGGGTAATGCGCGAGCCGGACGTAGTTGCAGCCCAGCTCCTTCGCCCACCGGAGCAGTTGGGCGGATTCGGCCGGCGTAGTGACCCGGCCGCCGCCGTTGACGGCGAACTCGTCGTGCAACGCGACGCCGCGCAGGAAAATCGGCCGGTCATTCAGCAGGATCTGGCGTCCCCGGGTGGCGATGGTCCGGAAGCCGATCTCATCGGCGATGGCGTCCTGCCCGGTCCGGAACTCGACGTGGTACAGCTTCGGGTGCTCGGGCGTCCACAATTCGAGCCGCCGCGGAGCGACGAAGTGGAAGGAGGCGGCGCCCGACGCGTCGGTACGCGTGGTCAGCTTCTGGCCGAGCTCCGGCACGTTCACGGTCACCGCCACCCCCGCCTCGGCCGCCGAGAGCTGAACGCTACCGGAGATCGCCCGGGTCAACACGGATTCGAGGTGGATGTGATGCGCGGTGATGAAGACGGCCGGGACCGTCACGAGGCTGACGTCCCGCGTGATCCCGCCGTAATTCCACCAGTCGGTGTTCAGCGTCGGCACCGCCTCGCGCGAGCGCTGGTTGTTGACCCGAAGCACCAGCGAGTTTTCGCCCGGTCGCAGCGCGTTCGTGACCTCGAACGAAAACGGCGTGAATCCGCCGACGTGGGTTCCGAGTTTCCGGCCGTTGAGATAGACGTCGGCGCGATAATTCACCGCCTCGAAATGCAGAAAGGCGCGCTCGCCCGGCCGGAGGGCGGCGGGGAGGAATTTTCGCCGGTACCACACGGTGCCCTCGTAATAATAGAGCTCCCGCCGCTGCGTGTTCCAATCGCCCGGCACCCGCAGCATCGGCGATTTGTCGAAGTCGTACTCCAGCAGATCCGACGGATTACGCGGCTTGGCATCCATGAAGAACGCATCGCGCGACGGGTTGGCTGCCGCGTCGCGCGGCTGCCAGCGGTAATCGTAGTATCCCGCCTCGTACGGATCGACGATCGTGCGCCATTCGCCGTTGAGCGACAGCGCCGGGCGCGAGGCGAGCGTCGGGATGTCGGCATGAGCCGCCCCGGCGACGGCGAGCGCGGCGAGCGTGAACAGGAGACGCGAAGAATGACCGAGGCGCGAAGGTGACATGGGATTGGTAATTAGTAATCGGTATTTCGTAGTTAGTAATTGGTACCTGGGCGTCGTTGTTGGTTGTCCGCTGTTTGGAATTCGTCGTTGGTACCGGGGATGATCCTAAGTCTCGGCGGGCTGACGCGGCCGTTTGTTGGCTGCTCCTAAATACGAATTACAGACTACCAACTACTACTCCTTCAGGTGCGTCATCGCAAAATCCAGGCCGGGCCGGAGCTCGTCGAGAATCGGATGATCGAGCCCGCGAACGACGGGCGCCGCGGCGCTGAGGTAATCGAGCACCACAATTTCGTTCGCGCCAGGATGCAGCCAGGGACCGGGCACATACGCGGTTTGCGTCGGCCCGATGTTCCAGTAACGGCCCAGACAGTGTCCGTTGACCCAGACCACGCCCTTGCCGCAGCCGGAGAGGTCAACGAACACATCGGCCGGTTTCCCCACTTCGATCGTGCCGCGCCAGAACGCCGGCACTCCGGTGCGAGGCCCTGCATATCGCAGTCCGCTCAATTC
>DASZYH010000088.1:0-36892 GCA_035545515.1 Opitutaceae bacterium | reverse complement strand
CCGCTCGCTGGCGCTCGCAGCCTTTCGACAGGCTCAGGGCAGGCTACGGCATTCACCGCTCACGCGGGTGCTGAATCCTCCGCTCGCTGGCGCTCGCAGCCACGGTTACCCGGGCATCGCGTCCGCGGTTGCTCAGGGAAGCAGCGTGTTGCGGAGTTGGAGCGATTTGAGTCGCGGATCGCGACATGCCGTACGCGCTGCGGAAATGGTTCGTGAAGGATCGGCGAAGGCTCATCGACGACTGGAAAAGCATTTTGGTGCGGCGGAAAAGCGTCGGCGGTGGGACGAAAACACCCCGTTAAAGCGCTGAGCGCGGCTGAGGCGGTGTCCGGCAATGGCGCGGTGAAGGCGCGAACGGGGCGTGAGCGCCCGGAGGTCGTCGGCGAGTCGTGTGGTTGTCGTGCCGATGTCGTCGGCGTGTCGTGGGGCAATCGTGCCGATGTCGTGTGGTCGTTGCATCGCTGGCGTGTCGCTGTCGTCGGACGTGCGTCCGGAATTCGTCCGATTGAGCGGCGGCGGCGCGTGGGTGGGAGTCGTCCGAAACAGCGGGTCGCAGTCCGAAACCACCGTCCGGGGCGGCTGGACAGGGTATTTGGGGGATTCGGACATTATGGCGGCCTATTTGGCCGGATTCTCGGTTTATTTGGCCGGATACTTATCCGGCCAAATCACGGGACATCGAAACGTGCGTATAGGTAATAGTTTGCGTATGGGCGAATCGTTATGGCCGGATTCGAGAATCCGGCCAAATAAAGTGGCCGGATACCCTGTTTTGGCCGGATACCCTGCTTACGGAAGGAGGGCTGCAGAAACCAGCGGGTCCGTCTCGCGATTGCCCAGCCGTAGCGGAAGGTTTCGCACAAGGCTTCCTCCTTCGCCCAAGCGCAACGGAGGATAAGTCGGCGGACAGGTCGCCGCTGCGAAGTCATCGGCGAACGTCGGCTTGCTCTCGCTCGACACTACATGGTGAGGATTCCCTGCTGGCAATGTCCGTATCAAGTTCCGCGCCATGGTTCGGTGTAGGGCGACCCCGCCCTACATCGATCTTGTCGCGCGGTGGGGGCACCGCGCCTACAACCGATCCTGTGTAGTGGGGGCGGCGCGGCCTACCATGCTCAAGCATGGCGCGGAAGGGACTCCGCGCCCTACCATGTCCTACCGGCGGCTACGGCTCAGGTTCGCGCTGGGCGCGGGCGGGGAGTTGAGGGATGCGGGTCCCGCATTTCCGCTTGTCGGCGCAGGCCGATGACGACTTTCTGCGGGGAATGACACGCCCGTACGCCGAGCACAGGCCCTCGATGCAGCAGACCCTGGATCTGTTCGCCGGTGAGTGGGTTTCCGCGATGCCGGCGCAGCAGGGCGGCGGGCAGGCCGGGCAGATGCCGCTGTTCGACGACCCGCGAATTCCTTGGGCGAGGCAGAATCTGAAACACCTGGGCGTCGATCTCGCCGGCGCCTCCGTCCTCGAGCTGGGCCCGCTGGAGGGAGGGCACACCTACATGCTGAGCCGGCTCGGGGCGCGTTCGGTCACCGCGATCGAGGCCAATCGTGAGGCATACCTGCGGTGTCTGGTTGCGAAGGAGCTGCTCGGCGTCGAGCGCGTCAATTTTCTCTACGGCGACGCGATCGACTTTCTCCGGAGCGAGAACGTCCACTATGACGTGAGCCTGGCGTGCGGATTCCTCTATCACATGCGGCATCCGGTCGAGCTGATCGAGCTGCTGGCGAAACGCAGTTCCGCGGTCTACCTCTGGACGGTCTACTGGGATCCAGCTTTCAACGCGAAGAACTCGGATCGCGCTGCCGCGATCGGGCCGGCGGTAAAGGCGGAGCACGGCGGGTTCCCGCACACCCTTCACCGGCACGACTACGGTCAGGTGGAGGATTTCGCGAAATTCTACGGCGGGCCGGCGGCCCACGCGAACTGGATGGAGCGCGATGACATCCTCGGTGCCTTCGCGCACTTTGGATTTTCCAAGGTCTTTCACGAGCTGCTGGAGAACCCGCTCGGGTCGGCCCTCCACCTCGTGGCTGTGAAATAACGCCGCGGCTTGAGCATGGTAGCGCGCGGAGCCTGCCCGCCGTAGCGCTCGCGCGAAGGAGGGTCCCTTCCGCGCCGTGGCGGCCAGCGGAGTGGCCGCCCTACCGATGGGCGTAACCCTTTGCGCAGATCATCAGATCGCTTGTGGGGGCGGTGACCTCACCGCGCATGATTGATCCTCGGCTGGAGGGGTTGAAACAAAGCTGTAGCCGATCGCCGGCGCGGTGCCTCAGTTGGTAGGGCTGGGACTCCGTTCCCAGCCATGGCGGGGTCAGGCGACCCCGCCCTGCTATGAGGCCCTGGCGCGGAAGGGACTCCGCGCCCTACCATGCTCAAGCCTGGCAGGCTCAGCGAGTCCGCCCTGTGCGCAATCTTCGCATCGGAATAAGTAGCGACCGCATCAACGATTTAGGCTTGGCGAGCGTGTCGCGCTCCCCATTCTCGGCGCCACGAGCTGTGATACCCACCAACGCCAATCGCTGTTCCCCTCACACGCTGCGGCTGCGTTCGCCATGGATGGCACTGGTGTCGATATCCACTCCGGTATGCCGGCCGGCGGGTAATTGATGCGGCTCCTCGTAGTCACATCCGGGGCCGGTTGGGTCGAGGGATTGCGTGCGATGTTCCCGGCGCCCGACAACGTCATCGCCTGCGAAATCCGGCACATCGTGCAGAACCCGGCCCTGGCCGCCGCTGCGGACGCCTGCTTCGTCGCCGAAGCGACGCTCAGTCCGTGGGCCGTCGAGACGTTGAAGCAGCTCAGCGCGGTGTCCGAGACGCCCCTTTTCGTGCTCACCGACGCGGTGCGTTCCCAATGGGAGGAGGCGGCCCTGTTTTCGGGCGCGCAGCAGATTTTTCGCCGTCCCCTGCGCGCCGGTGTGATCCAACTCGCGGTGTCGCGTTGTCAGCGCGTGCGATCCTCGGAGCCGAGCGGGTCTGGTCCCTCCACGATCGGACCAGGAGGAAACCATGACCACGCGGACGACGGGAATGCGCTCGTGATGTGGCGTGATTTCTCGCGGCTGCTGGGTCAGGCGGTGGCGGGCGCCCGGCCGTTCGAGCCATATCTGGAAAAGCTTCGGGAGGTGTTGCGCTGCGGCCGCGTGATCCTGTACGGCGTCGATCCCTCCGGCACCGAGTTTGCCTGCGCGGCCGCGATCGGCGCGACGATCCGGGATTTCGAGGCGTTCAGGCTGAGCGCGCGTTCCGGAGTGGGGCAACTGCTCGCCGAACGCGCGGCGGTTGTCTGGCGACACCGGCTGCGGTCCGATCTGGGCCGGGAGTCGGCCGCCTTGCGCGAATTGATGGTGTTCGGGGCCGAGGTGGCCGTTCCCGTCACGGGTCGGGAAGGCAGCGTCGGCATCCTGCTCCTGGGGCCGCGGATTTCGGGCAGCGACTATTCGGAACAGGAAATCACGCTGCTTTATCATGCCGTCGAGGGTCTGGCACCGCTGCTTGCGCGCCATGCCGCCTCCACCGGCGATGTCCGGGTCCAGGAAGCAGGGGTGGCGCTCCTGCACGCCATGCCGATGGCCGCCGCCGTCATCGTGGCACCTTCGCGAATCACCGATGCAAACGCGCCGTTTCGCGCGCTGCTCGGGCGGACGGACATGGCGCCCGTCGCGTTTGGCGATCTTCCGCCGGCGTGGTCGGGGGCGATTTCCGCGGCGGTTCAAAACGGGGCGGCGTCGGCTCGCGTCGAACTCGACCATCGGATGGTTGGAGCGCCGCGCAGGCTCCGTCTCGGGGTGCAGCGTCTCGCGGGGACCGGGCAGAGCGGCGACAGCTTCCTCGTCACCGTCGAGGATGCGCAGGCGGCGGCGAACGCGGCGCACGACTCGGACGCGCACGGAATCCAGGGCCTGCTGCAACGCGTCGGCGAGCAGCTCTCGAATGAGTTTCGCAACGCGATCACCCCCGTCGACATCATGGTGCAACTTGCGCGGGATGCGGGCACGAGCCGGCTCGAACTCGAGCGTCTCAGCGGTCAGGTGGGGACGGCCATCCACCGCCTCCGGCGGCGCATCGACGACCTCGCCTACCTGACCAAGAGCGCGATCATCCCCGAATCGACGAGTGTCTCGGCGGTATTGCGCAACACCCGTGAACGCCTCGATGACTGGCTCGAGGCCAAGCACCTGAAGCGGGTCGTGTGGTTGAACGAGTTTTCGGAGACAACGTTGATCGTCGACCATCGGGCGCTGGCGCTCGCGCTGGCGGAACTGGTCATCAACGGGATCGAGGCAACCGATGGACAGCCCGTGACAGTGACGGCGGAGGAGGCGGATGAGGTCGTGAGCTTCCGGGTGCGAAATTCCGGAGTGTGGGCGCCGCCGCCCGAGTCCAGCGGCTTCCGGCACCGGCCGTTCGTGTCGAGCAAGTCCACCGGCGTGGGGCTCGGCGTGGAAGTCGCAAGCCGGGTCGCGGAAAACCACGGAGGAAAACTGCTGCTCGGTCCCATCTCGTCCGACACGGTCGAAGCGATCATGCGGGTCCCGCGCAGCCTGCCGGTGCCGCGGGTCGAAACCCGGGTCACACAGGCACTGTAACCGTCGTCGCGCGCGGCTTACGCCTGCGCCGCGAACAGTTCGGCGATGACGTCCTCGAGGGGGATGTCCTCGATGCTGATGTCCGCCACCGGCCCGGTGCTCAGGATCTCCTGCGAGACTGCGACCACGTTTTCCGTCGGCACGCGCAGAGTGTATTTGCCATCGTCGGTCCGCGTTGTCGCCGCAAAGCGCGACTGCCATCCTTCGGTGAAGGCGCCGCGGTCGCCTTCCGCGGGAATGAACGTGATCGTCTTTTGCCGGGCGCGTCCGGAGCTTTCCAGGCGATCCAGGGCCCCGTCGTAGATTTTTCGTCCCTTGTGGATGACGACCACGCGGTCGCACAATTCCTGGATATCAGCCATGTAGTGGCTGGTCAGCAGGATCGTCACGCGGTGCCGGCGGTTGAAATCGCGCAGGAAATGCCGGACCGCCTTCTGCGACACCACGTCGAGGCCGATCGTCGGCTCGTCGAGGAAAAGAACCCGGGGCCGGTGGAGCAGCGCCGCGATCAATTCCATCTTCATCCGCTCACCCAGCGAGAGCTCCCGCACCATGACGTTCAGTTTCTTTCCGACGTCGAGGAGGGCGACGAGTTCATCGAGCGTGGACTTGAACTGGGCCTCCGGCAGCCCGTAGATCGCCCGCAGCAGGTGGAAGGATTCGATCGCCGGGAGATCCCACCAGAGCTGGTTCTTCTGTCCGAGCACGAGGGCGAAGATCCGACGGTAGGCGTTTTCCCTTTTCGTCGGATCGAAGCCGGCCACGCGAGCGGTTCCGCTCGTCGGATAAATCAGCCCGGAAAGCATTTTCAGCGTGGTCGTCTTGCCGGCGCCGTTGGGGCCGAGAAATCCCACGAACTCCCCCTCCGCGATCGAGAACGAGATGTCGTTCGCCGCCGCCGTTTCCTCGAATTCTCGGAGGAACAGGCCTTTCACGCCCCCCCAGAAGCCGGGTTGCTTCTTGTAGGTGCGAAAGACGCGCGTGAGGTGCTGGACTTCGATCATGGGAGGGCGAGTGAAGCGGGCTTTTCCCTGGATGCAACGGCAGGTTCCAAGCGGTGGCGCCGAACGCGAGCCCCGTTGTGGACCAGTGGCTTGACCGATTCCGGCACGCGGCCACCGGCGCGATACTTCAAGTGGGCTGGGACTCCGCTCTCAGTCTAGGCGGGGTCAGGCGACCCCACCCGATCATCGAACCGTGGCGCGGAAGGGACTCCGCGCCCTACCGGCGGATGGCGATGTAATTGGCTGAAACGCAATGCCAAGCTGATGCGGCTCGGAGCAGGTGCACCGACGCACATCCATCTAATCTCCCGGGCCGCATCCGGGCAGCGAGAAGGGTCGCTTATGGGTGGTCAATTTCTTGCCGACAGATTGCGGTTAGGATGGACGGGCCGCTCGGGATCCGTATCAACATCCGCGCTTCTCTTCGGATACCCAAACGTGTGTTTTGACGGTTGCGCATTTTTTCGTCGGACCGGTGCTGGTCTAGGCTGGCGAAGCCTTGTCCTCGTGACCTGGCTTTGGATTGGCGTTGGCTACGCTCGTGCGTCCGCTGATTCGCCGCCTGCGACGGACACGCCCGTGATCACGAGCGCGCGGGAATTCTACGACGTGCCGTTGGCGAAGCGAAACGAGCGCTATCCGGTTCGGCTGACGCTCCGGGTGTTCTATTATGACCCGTATTGGAACCTCCTTTGGGCGGAGAGCGAGGGCCTTGGATGCTACCTGCCCGTCCGCGGCGTGCCGTTGCCGTTGCGCAGCGGGGACGACGTCCTGATTGAGGGCACGGTGATTCCGGCGCGCGGCTTCGATGCCGCCGATCTGAAAATCACGGAACTGGCCCACGGTCATTGGTCCGTCCCCCTTGCCACTCGCGGCGCCCTGACCGACGTCGCGCGTTTCGACGCGCGCTGGGTTACGATCGAGGGGTATGTCTGCCGTCAGCTGACCGTCGACGCGCAGCATCTCGAACTCGATGTGCTCGATCAGGGGCGCGTGATCGAAACGCGAGTCATGCTTGGGAGCTCGGAACCGATTCCCCAATTGTTCAACGCCCGGATTCGGGCGAATTGCGTGTACGTCGCGAACCGCAATGCGTCAGGAGCAGTACTGAATATCGCGGCCTGGGTGCCGAGCCTCGCGAACATTGCGGTCGAGGGAGGACTGGAGAACGATTCGCGCTTCAATCTTCCCCGCACGTCGATCGACCACATCGGTGACGTGTCGGAAGCGATGGTCCACATCATCGGCGAGGTTTGGTCTGCTGATCCGGGGAAATCGGTCACGTTGCGCGATGCCTCCGGCCAGGTGAAAATCCGCACGCAACAACCGACCGTGGTGCAGCCCGGCGACTTCGTCGAGGCGGTGGGACGGCCGACGGGGCACAATATCGACGCGACGCTGCTCGATCCGGTGTTCCGGATTGTACCGAAGCAGGCGGGAGTGGCTGAGGTGGTCAAGGGTTCGAGTCCGCAGCGCAAGCTTCGCCTGGCTGAGCAACTGATGGAGCTCGGGGCGAACGAGGCCGCGCAGCGCCTTGCCGTGTATCTCACCGCGGTGGTCACCTGGTCTGATCCCAAGACGGATTTTCTCTTCGTCCAGGATGCAAGCGGTGGCGTCGAAGTCCGGTTTCGCGCCGGTTCCTTCCGTCCTCCCCCGCCAGGTCGGCTCGTGACGGTGATGGGGTCGTCCAGCGAAGGGAACTTTAGCCCCGTTGTGCAAGCCACTGCCGTCAAAGTAGTGGGATCGGCGTCATACCCGACGGCGCGCCCCGTTACGCTTGGGGAAGCTCAAACCGGGTCGGAAGAGGCGGAACGCATCGAGATTCGGGGTTTTGTTCGCCGAGTGCAGAAGACCTCCGACTGGGCACAACTGGCGATCACCACGGCAGACGGTGAATTCACCGCGTTCCTTCGGCCCCACGATGGCATCGAAGACCTTGTCGGTTCCATCGTTCGTATCATGGGTGTCTGCACGGCTGTGGCCAACGCCCAGCATCAAGCAATTGGTTTCCAGCTCTGGGTGGCTGACCCGGCTGATGTGCAAATCCTGGAGACGCGCATGACGGACCCGTTTTCCGCGACGGAACGCAGCCTCGGAAGCCTGCGCCAGTTTCTCGCCTACCACGCGGTTGATCGACAGGTGCGGCTCTCGGGCGAGGTGCTGTACGACGAACCCGGCCATTACCTGTACCTGCAGGACGGGGCGTCCGGGCTTCGCGTGCAGCACCGCGATACGCGACCGCTGGCTCCCGGACAGTGGATCGAAGCGGTGGGGCTGCCGGGACGCGATGGGGGGCGCCTCGTCCTGCGGGAGGGAATTTGGCGACCAATCGCGGCCCGGACGCCGATCGGGCCTCAACGCGTCCAGCAGCCGCAGCAGGTCGATCCGGACCTTGACGGCTGTCTGGTCGAGGTCCGCGGACTCCTGCATGACGGCATCCGCGACGGAAATAGACAACGATTGCTGCTCCGCACCGGGAATATCGAATTCGAGGCTCGTCTGAAACAAGCCGCTGCGTCGGTGATGCCAAAGGAGGGAAGCATTGCGAATCTGACCGGAGTTTACGTGGTGGATTATGACCAGTACCGGCAGCCGCATGGATTTCACCTGCTCCTTCGTTCCGCGGGAGACATTGTTGTCCTGTCGACGCCGTCATGGTGGACGCCCCGGCATGCGGTGACGATTGCCGCGGCTTTCGCCGTCTGCGCTTTTCTGGGCATCATCTGGGTGCTCGTTCTTCGACGGCGGGTGCGGGATCAAACCGCGCAGATTAGGGCGCAGCTCGAGAACGAGGCGCGGCTCAACGCCGAACTCGAGCGCGCGACCCGGCTGGAGTCCCTCGGGGTGCTGGCCGGGGGAATCGCTCATGATTTCAACAACCTGCTGACCGTCGTGATGGCCAATGTTGGTCTGGCCGCGATGGACCAGCGCGTCCAGGAAGCCGCCGGGCCGATCCTGGCCGACGCCGAACGGGGCGCCCGGCGGGCGGCGGAACTCACCCAGCAGTTGCTCACGTTCGCGAAAGGCGGAGATCCGGTGCGCCGCTCGGTCGGGCTCGCGGAGGTGGTGCGTGAGGCCGCGGACTTCGCCCGCCACGGCTCCCAGGTGCGCTGCGATCTCGAATTCGAGCCGGACCTGCCCCCGGCGAATGTCGATCGGGCACAAATCAGCCGCGTGGTGCACAATCTCGTCCTGAATGCGCGCCAAGCCATGCCGAATGGCGGCGTCGTCACCTTGCGGCTCGCTTCCACCGAGATTGTGGCCGGAGAGCGGAGCCAGCTTGCTCCCGGCTCGTACGTGAAACTCACGGTCAGCGACAACGGCCCGGGAATCGCGCCCGAAAACCTCGCGCGGATCTTCGAACCCTATTTTTCAACCAAACCGAAGAACAACGGACTCGGACTCGCGACGGTGCACTCGATCATCAAGAAACACGGAGGGCACATTGCCGTTCACTCCGAGCTGGGCTGCGGCACCCGGTTCGAAATCTGGCTGCCGGTTGCCCACGTGGCACCCGCGACGGACGCGCCGATGGGGTCCGCGGGCGGCGCGGGCGCGCCGGTGCGGGTGCTCTTCATGGACGACGAGGAAGTCATCCGGCACGCCGCCGGCGCCGTGCTGTGGCAATTGGGGCACGACGCGACGCTCGTGGGCGATGGCGAGGCGGCCGTCGATGAGTACAAGACGGCGCTGCGCGGCGACCGCCCGTACGATGTGGTGATTCTCGACCTGACGGTGCCGGGTGGGCTCGGAGGCCGGGTGGCCATGGAAATGCTTCAGCGCATCGACCCGCACGTGCGGGCGATCGTATCGAGCGGCTATTCCCAGGATCCCGTTCTGGCGAACTTCCGCGCGTATGGATTCAGCGCCGTCGTTCCGAAGCCGTATGAAATCGGAGAACTGGCCCGCGCCATCCAGGAAGTCATGGCAATGACGGTGGTCCACGGGGTGTAGACCGGGAATGGCGCCGACCGGCATCGCGTTTGCGTTACGATCGAGATCTCGGCCGGTCGGGCGTTCCCGCGTCAACCCCGCCCGAGCTGGCGGCAAGGTTACGCCCCCAGTGCGCGGTAATCGAGGATCGTGTGGCTGATGAAGCCCGCGGCGACTGCCGTTCGATCCGTCAGCGGTTCGGCCGGGGAGAGATCCTCGCCGCTGCGAAAGATCAACCGGTGCGTTCCGTCGTCGTCAGCCGGGCTGAACAACCCGGGCACCACGACCCGCGCCGGAATCGTGCGGCGCACCTCGCTCGACGGCAGACAGGGGAGCGGGAAATTGACGTTATGGACGGTGAAGCTGGAGGGTTTTGTCGCCGCGGCCAGTTCTGGCGCCAGGCGGGCTGCATGCTGCGCGGATATCCGGATGATGCCGTGCAGGTGCGGATCGGGGATATTTCCGGCCACCTTCAATTTGTCGTACAGCTCCACCGTGAGGTCCTGCGAAAACGCGATCGCGGGCAGCCCGTGCAGCGCTCCTTCCCAGGCGCCAGCCACGGTCCCGCTGGCAATGATGAAACCGAGACTCGCGTTGAGGCCGACGTTGATCCCGCTGATGACGGCGTCGATCCGGGTGCCACCGGGGATCAGATGGCCCACCGCGATGTTGACGGCATCGCTGGGAGTTCCATCGACGATCCACGTCGGGCAGCCGAGATCGACGTGCGTGGCGCGTTGCACGTGGACGGGGCGGCCGCGCGATTTCGCCGCACCGACCCAGCTTTGTTCCTTCCGTGGCGCGGCGACGTATAAATCGTGTCCCGCCGCCCGCAGGGCGTGGATGAGTTCGTGCAGGAACACGCTCTCGATACCGTCGTCGTTTGTCACCAGGAAGCGCATGGAAAAAGCGAAACGCGAAAGGTGAAACGCGGAAAGTAGAAACGGCGGGAGGGCAAACGTTTGAAAGGGCAAACGTTTGAAAGGGCAAACGTTCGAAAGGCGAAACGTTCGAAAGGAGAAACGGCGGAAGGACGGAGAACGCAGACTCGCGAAAGGGGAAACGCGGAACGCGATGTAGGCACGGTGCAGCCGCCGCGGACGACAAAAAAGCCGCGACCGAGGTCGCGGCTGAATGGTTCGTGGGCCAAGCCCCCGGCTTTTGGCGCCGGAGGCTGGTTTCGATTACGGAATGTCCGCGGTCGCCGGCGACGGGACGGGCTTCTGGGTCTCCATCTCCTTCACGGCGGCCTTCCGCGAGAGGCGCACCTTGCCTGACTTCTCGTCGATGCCGATGCACTTCACCCAGATCATCTCGCCCATCTTGACGACGTCCTCGGTGCGGCGGACGCGGAAGTCGGCGAGCTCGCTGATGTGGCAGAGACCTTCCTTGCCCGGCATGCACTCGACGAAGCAGCCGAAGTCTTTGATGCCGGTCACGCGGCCGTGATAGATCTTTCCGACTTCGATCGGCTGACCGCCACCACAGAGGGAGTCGATCTCGCTGATCGCGCGGGCCATGGCGTCGGCGTTGTTCGAGTAGATGAACACCTTGCCGGAATCGTCCTCGGCGATGTCGATCTGCGCACCGGTGGTCTCCGTGATGCGGCGGATCGTCTTGCCGCCCGGCCCGATGAGGAGACCGATCTTTTCGGGATCGATCTGGATCGTCTGGATGCGCGGGGCGTACTTGCTCAGGTCGGCGCGCGGCGCGGGCAGCGCGGCGAGCATGACCTTGAGGATCTCAATCCGGGCATCGCGCGCCTGGAGGATTGCGGTCTTCGCGATCTCGAACGGCAGGCCGTTGATCTTGAGATCGAGCTGGAATCCCGTGATGCCCTTGGTCGTGCCCGCGAGCTTGAAGTCCATGTCGCCGAAGTGGTCCTCTTCGCCGAGAATGTCGGTGATCGTGACCCATTTTGCGATCGAGCCATCGGCGCCGTTCTCGGTCATGAGGCCGCAGGAGATGCCCGCGACCGGAGCGATGATCGGGACGCCGGCGTCCATCAGCGAGAGACAGCCGCCGCAGATCGAAGCCATCGAGGTCGAGCCGTTGGAGGCCATGATCTCGGAGGTGACGCGGATCGAGTAGGGGAACACGTCTTCCGGCGGCAGCACCGGAACGAGCGAACGCTCGGCCAGGGCGCCGTGACCGACTTCGCGGCGACCCGGAGCGCCGAAGCGGCCGGTTTCACCGACGGAGAACGGCGGGAAGTTGTAGTGGAGGATGAAGCTCTTGGAAGTGGCGCCGCCTGTCAGGCCGTCCATCTCCTGGGCTTCCTTGGTGGGCCCGAGGGTCGTGAGCGCGATGTTCTGCGTGTCGCCGCGCTGGAAGGTGGCCGAACCGTGGACGCGGGGCAGGACGCCGACTTCGGCGTGAAGCGGACGGATGTCCTTCTGGCCGCGGCCGTCAGCGCGGACGCCGCGTTCCAGCACGGTGGAGCGGTAGGCCTTGTACTGGAGATCCTCGAACACGACGTTCAGGTCGACATCGGTGAACTTGTCGGCGCCGAGTTCGGCGGTGAGAGCGGTCTTGGCTTCCTCCTTGAGGGCCTTCACGCCGGCGGCGCGCTGGGCCTTCTCCTTGCCGAAGATGGCCTCGACGATGCGTTGGGGCGGAACGACGCGCTCGATGATGGCGCGGGCCTCGGGCGTGGCGCCCACGAGCGGGAACGTGGCCTTCGCCTTGCCGGCGAGCTTCTGGAGCTCTTCGATCGCCGCGATGATCGGCTGGATGGCGGTGTGGCCGAATTCCAGGGCCTTGATGAATTCCTCCTCCGGCAGCTGGTCGGCGCTGCCCTCGATCATCAGCATGTCCTTCTTCGTGCCGACGTAAATCAGGTCGAGCGACGACGAGAACATCTGTTCGATCGTCGGATTGGCGACGAACTGGCCGTCGATGAGCCCGACGCGGACGCAGCCGATCGGACCATTCCACGGGATGTCGGAGATGGCGAGAGCCGCGCTGGCGCCGTTCACCATCGGGATGTCGGCTTCATTCAGCTGGTCGGCCGACAGGAGCTGACCGATGATCTGGACCTCGTTCAGGAGCCCCTCGGGAAACAGCGGGCGGCACGGACGGTCGCAGAGCCGCGAGGTGAGGATTTCCTTTTCGGACGGACGGCCTTCGCGCTTGAAGTACCCGCCGGGGAAACGGCCGGCCGCGGCGTACTTTTCACGGTAGTCCACCGTGAGGGGAAACCAGTCCTGGCCCGGCTTGGTGGTCTGCGCGATGCAGGCGGTGATGAGGACGTTGGTTTCGCCAACGCACACGTTGACGGCGCCATTGGCGAGTCCGGCATAGGTGCCGGTGGAGAACGTGATCCCGAGTCCGGTCACGGTGACATTATGTTTCTGCTTCATTTCGTATTTCGATACAGCGCGTGGATTCGGATAAGAACGGGACGATTGGCGCCACGCCGACAAAGGCGTCCCGTTTGGATTCCGGCCCGGAACCGCGAGCGGCTCGGAAGGGTTCGCCGCTGGGGCGAACGATTACGATGAGCCTCGGCGAAGCCTGCTCCCGCGGGCACATGGCGACGCGGACTGGCTGGTTTCGACGCACCCCGTGACGGGGTGGCTCGGATCGATTCTGGTCGGAAACGGCAGCGACGGGGTGTCGGCTGCCACATGGAAGGGTAGGATTCCTTCCGGATCAGCTCGCTCAGACGCGAGAGATTTCGGTTTGGCGCCCGGGTTTCAAGGGTGGGCGGCAAGCGGAAATGTCCCGGCCTGGATTCGAGTGTCGTAAAGACAACGGGCGACCCGCGGATCGGGTCGCCCGTTTGATCGAAAGGGTTACTTGCGAAGGTTTAGCTTTTGCAGCAGCTCGTTGTACTTCGGCAGGTTGTGCCGCTTCAGATAATCGAGCAGCTTGCGACGGCGGGAGGCCATCTGGAGAAGCCCCCGGCGCGAGTGGAAATCCTTGCGGTGGGTGCGGAGGTGCTCGGTCAAGTGATTGATGCGAGCGGTAAGCAGGGCCACCTGGACTTCACACGAACCGGTATCCTTTTCGTGAGTTTTGTATTCTGCGATGATCTCGGGTTTAACGACTGATGTGGACATTGGTTTTGTGGTTTGAATCACGACTGTAGGGTACCTCGAGAGGCGCCGTGCCACCCGCCAGGCCCGATGGTTAATCGAACCAAGCCGGTAACACCGTTCCAATCCGGCGGAGTGCCGGACCAGTCATGGTGGGACCCCGCAACCGACGGGATTCCACTAACGCAAGGTGGCAGGTTCCCGAAACGGGATGCTTCGCGCAAGCGAAAATTTAGGATACTCAAGCTGGGGTCCAACAAACGGAATCTGCGAGGAAAGGGACGGCCGGAAACGCGTCAATTCCGGACTGCGGGCGTGAGATGAGGGCCGCGGTCATTTGCGCGACGGCGTTGATCATCAGGTGCTTGGTCGATTTGTGGTGTGAGATCCGCACCGCTGTCGTGGATCGTTCCACCGCCACTTCAGTCGCCTCGGACAGCCCCGGTCTGCGGCGGCCTGCCGACAGTTCACCTTTCCTGGCGGATGCCGCGGCCGGGTTATCCATTCCGCAGAAGCAGCGATTTGACATCTGCGCAGCCGGGAACCTTGCGAATCCGTTCCACGATTTGGTCGCGATGCAGGAACAACTCGTTGCGCACGACGGCGTGCGAGGTCAGGACGATCAGCCGGTTGCGTTCGATGGCCAGGGGGTGCGAATACGCCGCATTGGCAGGGCCGACGATTTCGCGCCACTGCTCACGGATCGTCTGCTCGGGTGACGAGCGTCCGACCTGGTACTTCTGCAAAAGCTGCTCCAGCACCACGGCGACCGGCTGGGTCATCCTTTTCCGTGACCGTTTGGGCTCCTCCGACGCGATGCCGCGCAGGTCTCCGACGAGTTCCTCGGCGAGTCGACTGAACTGGTGCGGCTGATCAGGCACGGCGGGCATTCAACCACGGGTCTTCTCGGATGGCATGGAGGAAATCTGCGATCAGCGTTTCTCGATGCCATTCCGTGGGTCACATCGTTTTTCCGCCTCGTACAAGCGGCTCTGGCGGACGAACACGCCAAAGGCGGTCGCGACCGCGACATAAAATCCCGGATAGCCGTCCAAAAAACCACGCTTCACCACATACCCGCGGAAGAACCGCCACGCCGGTCGCAGCACGGCGGCGCTAACGGAGAAACGACGCCCCCGCGCCTGCTGCTGCCGGACGAACAGGTCGGCGAACGGCGTGATCTTCGCGACATGGCTCGAGAGGCTCGGGAATGAATAGTGATGGAGGTCGCCGCTGAGCGTGGCCACGCGTCCGCTGCACTCGACCTTCTCGTGGACAAACTCGTCACCGCCCCACCCCGCGAGGCTCCGGCGAAAGCACCGCAGACTGTAGTCTGGGTACCAGTCCCCGTGCCGGATCCACCGGTTGATGAACCATACTTTCCGAGGGAATCGCACGCCGGCGAAGTTTTCCCGATCGGGACGGCGCATGAAGGCCGCGAGATCGGCGCGGAGCTTGGCCGAGACCTCCTCGTCGGCATCGAGCGAGAGAACCCAGTCGTTGGTGGCGAACTCCAGCGCGGCATTTTTCGTATCGCGATATCCCCGCCACGGCACGTTTTCGACCCGCGCCCCGAGGCCGCGCGCCACGGCCGCGCTGTCGTCGGTGGTCTCGTTCAGCACCACCACGATTTCCGCGACCCATCCCTTGACGCTGGACAGACACCGCGGCAGGTGCGCGGCCTCATTCCTGGCGATGACGACGACGGAGAGGGGGAGGATCGGTTCGGTCAAGGTAACAGCGGCTTTATGAACGTTGCTTGCCTCCAGGCAACCTACGTCTTGCCGATGAGGCTGCGTGGAATCTGGTACAGGTAACCGCAGGACCGCCAGGCTCGGACGACCGCCTTCTTTGCCGCGCCGGTCCGGAAAATGACGACGTTCCCGAGCGCGAGGAACGCAAATCCCAGCGCCTTGGCAATGTTGCCAGCGAACCGCCCCGCCAGGTAACCCGACGAACCCGGCTGCCCGGCGCGATCGATGACGCGCGATCGTGCCGAATCAAACGCGTGGCGCGCGGCGTAGCGGAACGTCGTCCGGCTGGCGGGCATCTGGTGTTGCACGGCGGCGGCCGGCGAGAACCAGACTTCGTATCCGGCTTTGCGGACGCGGCGAATCATCTCGCTGTCGCCGCCGGAGAAGTAATTGCCCGCCGCCCGGTCGAGCGCCGTGTGAAACGGCCCGAGTTCGTCGAAGACCCATTTGGGAAACGCCAGATTGGCGCCCATCGGACATTGGCGGGGCGACAGCGGGCCCGGGTCGGGACGAAAACCGAGCGGGGCGTGCCACTCGCGAACCCACTCGGGGAGTCCGTGGGGAAACACGGGAATCACCTCGCCGCCCACCGCTCCGATCCGGTGCGAAACGGAGTCGACCAGCAGTGGCCCGGCCATCTGGGCCATCCAGTCAGGGCGGACCAGGATGTCATCGTCGCCAAAAAGCAGGATCTCGCCCCGCGCCTCGGTAATGGCCCGGTTTCGCGCGTGATCGAGCCCCTGTTTCGTCTCGCGGACATACCGCGGCGCCGGCTGCGCGGATACGAATTCGGCGACCACCGCCGCCGTTTCGTCCGTCGAATTGTTGTCGATGACGATGACCTCGAAGTGATCGCGGGGAAATTGCTGCGCGACGATGCCCGCGAGGGTCTGGCGCAAAAAAGCCGCCCGGTTGTACGTGGGAATGGCGACGGTGACCTTGATCGACGGGCTGGACGGCATCGGTGCGTATCGGTGTCATTACACACACGACGGGTGTCTGGGTTCAATCCCTACGTCCGCCAAACCGCACGCGCGATCGCCGGAGGGGGGAATCCGGTCGTCGGCGCGCGTCACGGCGGTGAACGACCCAGCAGTTTCAGAAAAGCCCAGACCCATCCGCTGGGGATCCCGCTGAACGGAATTCGCTCGAAGCGACGGGCGCGGGTCAGGATCAGGGGCTTTTCCGAAAAACGGCGATCATAGGCGCGGGCCATTCGTGCCGTGTAGAAACGCGCCAGCCAACGGCCCAGCCTCGATCCGCGGCCAAGCTGCTCGCGCGCGATCCGCAGCCGGAGCAGGTGGGCCCGACGCAGCATGGTCGGCCAGGCGCGTTCCGTCCACTGCCCCTCGTTGACGCGATAGAAGGCGGCCGGACTCCGCACCGTTTCAATCCGGCCATGGCGCGCCAGCTCGTACCAGAACGCGTAATCCGCCAGTCCCGCCTCGCGCGGGTCGAATCCGCCGAGTCGGCGCCCCAGGTCGCGGGGAAACACGACTCCTGGAAACGGGGTCATGCTGGCCTTGAGAAACCAGACGGGAGCGTACGTCCGGACCCGCGGGTGCGACGATGGCGCGGAAAGCACAGGTGGCTGTGAGCCCTGGACGCACCTCACGGCCACGGCCGAAATTCCGCTCCGCAACCGCGGCAGCACGGAGGCCAAAAACCAGGGATAAAGCAGGTCGTCCTCATGCAGGATTGTCACCCAGGGGGCCGTTGCGACCTCGATGCAGCGATTCCAGTTGCGCACGGGGCCCAGAGCCGGGCGGTTGACGTAATATCGGATCGCCGCGATCGCGGAGTGCTCGACGACTTCCCGGGTCTCCGGCAGCGCGCCGTCGTCGCAAACGACCACTTCGAACTCACCGCTGCCGCGCTGCGCAGCGAGGCTGGCCAGCGCTTCGGCGAGCAACGCCGGACGGTTGTAGCAGGGGATGCCGATGGTGATCACCGGCGCCGGGGCGGCACCGTCGGCGGGGCGCCGTTCCCAATCCGGTACGGGGACGCCGTGGGAGAAAGACACGGGCGAATTTCGGTGCGATCACCGCTCGGTCGCAAGCTTCATGCGAACCGCTTCCCGCACCGACTGCACGGGGACATTTTGCACGCAGAGATTGTGGTAGGAGTCGCCGGGCGTGCAACGGGAGGGCGCCACGCAGTTCACGCAGGGCAGGGGAGGCCTGAGCAACACGTGGTCCCCGCCCGTCGGACGGAACAGGGCCGCGTTCTGCGAACCGTAGATTGCGATCACCGGCGTGCCCACGGCCGCGGCGACATGCATCGGCCCGCTGTCGTGACACAACACCGCGTCGCTGAGTTGGGCCAGGGCGGCGAGGCGCGAAATTGAAAGCGGGCCCGGAACATTCAGCAAATGCGTCCGCACCTGTCCTCGGATCGCCTGCAGGATCGCCTCGTCGGCCGGTCCGCCGACGAGCACCACCTGCGCCTCGAGTTCATCCTGCGCGAAATCGATGATCGCCGCGAACCGGTCGGCGGGCCACACGCGCATCGCGCTGCGGCTGCCCGGGTGCACGAGCAGAACGCGCCGGCTGGCGCCGACGAACCGCTGCAATTCCGCGACGTCTTCGGCCCGCGGCTCCAGCCGGATCTCCCGCGTGGCGATGGGAACTCCCAGCGGCTCCAGCGCGCGCAGGTAATAGTCCGTGATGGGGTGCGACTCGTGCCGCTCGTTTGGATCGTGGACTGCGGACGTGTATGCCCAGCGGCTCTTGACGCGGAAACCTCCGTGGTGGAGCACGACGCGGACGGGCGCCCCGCTGAGCCGGGCAATCAGCGCCGTCTTTTCCGTATTGTCCAAATCCAGAATGTGCGTGAAGGCCGCGCGGCGCAGCCTGGCCAGAAAACGCGGCCATTCGGCCAGGCCGCTCGGCAGCGACAAGGCCTCGTTGGCATCGGGATTGAGCGCGACGACGTCCGCAAATCGTGACTCGACCAGGGCCGCGAGCCATGCCTGGGGCCAGTGCAGCCGGAGATTCCGGAACAGCGACCCGAGCAGCACCACGTCGCCGAGATAGCGGCGGCGGATGACAAGGATGCGTGGCGTCGGCGTCTCCGGCATGGGACCGCCGATTACGCCGGCCGACGCCGCCTCGGGTCAAGTGATTGCGGCGACTTCCCGCGCGTCCGTGGCCAATGAGGCCGGCGTCGGGCGATCGCCTTCTCCGCCTTGTTCCGCCGTCCGGGCCCGATACGGGCGGGGCGTGGACCAGCCGGTTTACTCCGGCCGTGACCCGCGCGTCACGAAGCCGCCAGCGCCAGCCCCAGGGATTCCGGTTCCGTCTCGGGCGGAGCCAACATCCAACGCAGGAGCGAGAACAACTGCTGCAACTGGAATGGCTTTTGCAGGTAGGCCGCGGCGCCATGCTGAATCGCCAAACTCCGCGCCTCTTCCGAGGCATAACCGCTGGAGACGATGACTGGTACGCCGCGATTGTGCGATTCCTGCTTCAGAAGTTCGAGGAACCCGTAGCCGTCAACGTCGGGAAGGAAAACGTCGAGAATGATCAGATCGACCTTGGTCGTCCGCACGACCTTGAGTGCGCTGAGGACGGTCGCCGCCGTCCGGACCCGGAAACCGAGCGCCCCGAGGCAGTCCTCCAGCATGTGAGTGATGCCGGTGTCGTCGTCCACGCAAAGGATGGTTGGTGTCATGGCGGGTCGAATACGTTGGGGTTGAGGAAGGCCACCTTCGCACGGAACCGGCCCGGTCACCACGTCGGCGAATACCGGAATTCCGGTAGTCGGGGACGGACGGCTGCATGCGGCTGCGAGTCAGGTGATTATATACAGCCACGTCGATTCCGGGCCGGCCGGCGGTCCGACTTTTACCGACGATTGACGAGCAACCCCGAACGTATCCGTTAACGAGACACGCCGTCGTGGTTAGCCGGGTGCGGCGACGCCCAGCCCGGGAGTGCCGCGGTCGCGACTGGCTGACCCTGCACCGGACGGGACAGTCGAAGGTAGAGGGACGCTGGCTCGCCCAAGGTCGATTCCCGAAACTCGCCGGGCGCACCAGCCGTGGGCCTTTGTTCTCCCTTGGTCATGGCGGCGGCAGGAGGAAGCTCATGCGCGCGGCGGGTGGCCGGAGGAGCCCGGAAGGCGAGTGCGACCAGAAAACCCGCGGTCAAGGCCGACCACCCGGCGAAGCGGCGCAGCCGGCGGCTCCGCCGGCGGGCAAGAGTCGTGGACTGGAACCGGGCAGCCGCGTCGGACGCGACGGTCTGGCCGGCGGCGAAATCATGAACCAGCGAGGGATCGGCAATCTCGCGAAAAGCGGCGAGAAAGCGGGTCCGATCGATCTGCGGAAAGATCGGGTGGAGCCGGGCGAATGCGTAATCCGCATCCCGCACGAATCGCGGAAACAGCAGGAACGTGTGCGGGATGTCGTGCGACACCAGGGTGTGGACGATTTGGTGAAAGCGTGTCGCCAGCACCGTTTTTTGCGCGGCGGCCGTGTCGGTCCCGACGAGTCCGCCCGGGATTTCGCCGTGGGCGCCTCCGATTCTTGCGCGACTCAGCGTGGCGGATTCGAGATCCCGGATCGGAATGATCGCATGGTCGATGACGAGATCGTGATCGCGCAGAACGTCACCGAGCGTCACGCAAAGCTCCGGATCCTTGACGATGTACGGCGACGAGGCGTCCGTGATCTTGCGCTCGAGGCCGGCCGAGCAATGCGGAAAGTAATCGTCCTTCCAACTCCGCTGATTGTAGCCGGTTGGAAGGTCGAGCGCCGTGAGCAGCCGGACGAGAAACGTCGTGCCGGCCCGACCGGTGCCGCTGATGATGATTTTGTGACGGTGGTGCAATGCGACGCACGGAGGCCTGCGACCGAACACCGACGGACACTCCGCGCGCCCTCCTTCGACGGGGGGCTGCGGCAAAAGTTACATCGCGGATGCTACGGTTGGATAGGGCACCCGGGCTGGACAACCCGGTGCTTCGGTCCGCCCTTGCTCGACCTGCATCGAAGGCTCGGGTCGCAAGCCTTGGAGAATTCGCGGGATGAAGACCGTTGCCTCTCAGCGGAGTGTGGTGGGGGTCGCCACATCAGACCCGACCGGTATGATCAGGGCCGGCCCGACGGCGTCAGGCTGGCGTCAGCACGCCGCCTTGCTGGCGATCGTAGAGGGACCGATAGAGGGCGTTGGCGACGTAGAGCTCGGCATGGGTTCCCGTCGCCACCACCTCACCGCGGTCAAAGACGAGAATCTTCGTGGCGTCGCGGATCGTGGAGAACCGGTGCGCGATGATCAGCACCGTCTTGCCGATCACCAGTTTCTTCAACGCCGCCTGAATCGCCGCCTCGCTGTCGCTGTCGAGCGCACTCGTCGCCTCGTCCAGAATCAGGATCGGTGCTTGGCGGAGAAAGGCGCGCGCGATGGCAATCCGCTGCTTTTGTCCGCCCGACAAACGGCTGCCGCGTTCACCGACGACGGTGTCGTAAGCGAGACCTCCGTCCAGATTCACGATGAAATCGTGCGCAAACGCGTCTTTGGCGGCCTGCTCGACTTCGGATCGCGAGGCATCGGGGCGGCCAAGCAGGAGATTGTTGAACACCGTGTCGTTGAACAGCACGGGCTCTTGCGAGACGATCGCGATGTTTCGGCGCAGATCGGCCATCCGGAGCGAGCGCAAATCGTGCCGGTCAAGCAGCACCCGGCCGTCCGTGACGTCGAAAAAGCGCGGCACCAGATTGGCAAAGGTCGATTTTCCGGCGCCGGACGGTCCAACAAGGGCGCAAACCGTTCCCGGCTCGATCACGGTCGAGACATGGCGCAACACGGGGAGCCCGGGAACGTAGGCGAACTCCACGTTCTCGAATTCCAGGGCGCCCCTCGCGCGTTCGAGCGCGCGGGCGTCGGGGGCGTCGGCGATCGACTCCGGCTCGTGCAGGACTTCTTCCAGGCGGTCCAGGGCACCGAGCCCGCGCTTGAAGTCGTTGTTCAACGCCCCGAGCTTCTTGATCGGTTCGTACGAGACGTACAGGGCGGTGATGAGGGAGAGGAAAGTCGTGATGTCGAGCTGCACCTTGTACGCGTAAACGAACGTCAGCGAGATGCCGCATGCGGAGATGATTTCGATCAGCGGCGTCAGCATCTTGTCGTACTTCACGTACTTCATCTGGACGCGAATGAGGGTGCGGGAAACCTGCGCGAAGCGGTCGATTTCACGCTGTTCCAGGTTGAAGGCTCGAACTTCGCGGGCCGCGCTGAGATTTTCCGCCATGCGGTTCGTTACCGCCCCAAACTCGGCCTGGATCTGGCTCGCGCGCGCGATGAGCTTCTTGCCGACATACCGGATCGGCAGGACGCAGAGCGGGATCACGCCGAGCGAAACCAGCACGAGCACGAGCCCGTGGGTGTGGTACGCCAGCCATCCCAGATAACCGAGGGCTCCCAGCAGGGTTGCGGGACTCTTCACGATCTCGTTGGCGGCGTTCGTGAGCGTCACCTGGAGCTGGTTCGCGTCCGCCAGTCCGCGGGAGAGGAGATCTCCGGTCGCGTTTTTGTGGAAGAACGACAGCGGCAGGAACTGAAACTTCCGGAACAAATCGAGGCGAATCGCCTCGAGGACCCGGGTGCCGATCAACTGGATGAAGTAGGAATTGAGGTACCCGGCGACGCCGCGGACCAGGAAGATCGCCGGCAGCCAGAGCGCGATCAGGACGAGTTCGGCGGCGGTGAAGGTCCGGGGTTTGTGGTTCTCCAACTGCTGTGGCGTCAGCTCGGCGGTCAGCGCCCGGTCGAGCCGCCGGCTGATCGCATCACCGTTCTCCCGGTTCGCCTTGAAGTCCCTGGCCGCGGCATCGTAGGCGGGCTGGAGTCGCTGCACTTGCGCCGGCGTGAGGTCCAGCTTCTTGATGAGGTTTGCAATCTGCCAGTTTTCGGGGACGTCGGTGGGGTGGGGTCGGAAGATGACGGGAAACACCGTCTTCGTCATCAGGGGCAGACCGGCGCCGTTCGCCGCGCCGTAGATGATTCCGCATAGCAGTGCGAACACCAGAAGCGCGCGGTGTGGCTTGAGATATCGGAAATAAGGGCGGAAGCGGCGCATGCGTGGACTAGGCTAGTGAAAGGAGGTCCGGGGCCCCGTTCCACTCCATATTTCGGCAGCGCGAGCCGGCATCAGTCCTTCGACGACCGCACGTCGAGGGCGTCGCGCAGGCCGTCACCCAGGAAGTTGAGCGAGAAAAGCGTCAGCGAGAAGAGCGTGCCCGGGTAGATCAGCAGCCAGGGATACTCCTCCATCTTCTCCGCGCCGTCCTTGATCAGCAGCCCCCATGAACTCATCGGTGGCTGCACGCCCAGGCCGAGGAAGCTGAGGAAGGCCTCCAGCAGCATGACCGAGGGGATGGTGAGCGTCGTGTACACGATGATCGGTCCGAGGATGTTGGGCAGGATGTGGCGGAAGATGATGCGGCGGCGGCCGAACCCCATCGCCCGGGCGGCCTCGATGAATTCCATCTTCTTCACCGCCATGACCTGGCTCCGCACGATCCGCGCCATCGTGAGCCACTCCACCGCCCCGATCGCCACGAACAGCAGGACGATGTTCCGGCCGAAAAACACCATCAGCAGGATCACGAAGATCGCGAATGGCAGCGAATACATGATGTCGACCGCGCGCATCATGAAAGCATCGCGTTTGCCGCCGAAAAATCCCGCGACGGCTCCGTATGTCACCCCGATGGTCAAGGCGACAAACGTTGCGCACAGGCCGACGCCGAGCGAAACCCGGCCGCCGTACAAGATCCGGACCAGAAGGTCGCGTCCGAGAGTGTCCGTGCCGAGCCAGTGGGCCGCACTTGGCGGCGCTGCCCCGAGGTCGAGGTTCTGGTCCTCGTAACCGTAGTGGATGAACCAGGGGCCGGCGACACACGCCACCGTGACTACCGCCAGCGTGATCATGCCAAACACCGCGAGCTTGTTCTTCCGCAGCCGAAGCCACGCGTCGTGCGCCAGGGAGGAGCCGCGTTCCTCGGCGGACGCTGGCGCGGCTGGCACCGCCGCGACTTCCGGTAAAGGGCGTGGCGACGTCATTCCAGCCTCACTTTCGGATTCAACCAGGCCTGCACCACGTCGACGACCAGGTTCAGGCCCATGATCAGCACCGCGTACAGGATCACCGTGCCGAGAACGAGTGTGTAGTCGCGGTTGAACGCCGAGTTCACGAACTCGCGGCCGATGCCGGGGATTTGGAAGATGGTTTCAATGACGAACGATCCGGTCAGGATGCCGGCAATGGCGGGCCCGAGATAGGATACCACGGGGAGCAGGCCACCGCGGAGTGCATGGTGCAGGATGACGCGCGTTTCGGACGCGCCTTTCGCCCGGGCGGTCCGGATGAAGTCCTGATGCAGCACCTCGAGCATGCCGCCGCGGGTCAGCCGTGAAATCGGCGCCGCGTAGGCGAATCCCAGGACGAGCGAGGGTAGGACGCGGTCCGAGGCGGTGTACCAGCCCGAGGCATCGAACCAGCCAACGTGAATCGCGAATGCGAGCACGAGGAGCGGCCCGACCACGAAGGTCGGCACCGACAGCCCCGCGGTGCCAAACACCGAGGCAACGTAGTCAACCCACGTGTTGCGGCGAATGGCGGCCACGATTCCCAGGCCAATGCCGGCCAGCAGCGCGATCGCGAGCGATTCTCCGCCCAGTTCCGCCGACACGGGAAGCTTGTCCGCGATGATCTCGTTCACCGTCCGGTTGGGATACTTGAACGACGGTCCGAGGTCGCCGTGCAGCAGATGCCCCAGGTACTCGAGGTACTGCTGCCAGACGGGTTTGTTCAGGCCGTAGTGCGCCTCGAGATTGCGCAGAATTTCAGGTGTGACGACTTTCTCCGCCGTGAATGGGCCGCCCGGGACGGCGCGCATCATGAAAAACGTCGCCGACACCACCACGAAAAGCGCCAGCAGCGACTGAAAGAGGCGCGCGGTGATGAAGCGAAACATGACGAGGTGGAAGAAAGGAAATACGGAAAACGGAGGTCGAGGGAAGAGTCTTATCGCGGAACTGCAACAACCGTTGTCAGCGCAAACCCCCGGGACGCTGCGACGGGGTGACCGGGATCCGCGTCGAGTCCGCCGGCCTTGACGCGGTCAGTTCCTGATGCCCCGCGTCATATCCACATCCGCGTACTTCCAGGGATAGTTGTCCAGGGGCGTCGTCGCGAAGCGAGTGACGCGCGGGCTCACCAGGCGCACATACGTGTAGAAGTAGATCGGGATCACCGGCATGCCATCGAGGAAGATCTTTTCCATCCGCTGGTAGATTTCGTAGCGGGCGGCGGTGGTCGGGGCGCTCAGGGCCGATTTGAGGAGGCGGTCGTATTCCGGGTCGCCCCATCCCGAGTCGTTGTTCAAACCCCCGGTCTGCCAGAGATCGAAGTAGACGTGCGGATCCATGTAGTCGGCGATCCAGCCGGCACGCTGGATCTGGAAATTGTGCGTGTGCTGCGCGTCCATGTAGACCTTCCACTCCTGGTTGTAGATCGAGATCTCGATCCCGAGGTTCTTCCGCCACATCTGCTGAATGGCTTCGGCGATGATGCGGTGGCGCTCCAGCGTGTTGTACAGCAGATCCACGCGGGGAAAGCCGCGTCCGCCGGGGTACCCCGCCTCGGCCAGGAGCCGGCGGGCCTCCGCCACGTCCTCGTGAATTGAATACCTGCTGTTGTAGCCCAGGATGTTCGGCGGGACGAGATGGTAGGCCGGGAGCTCGCCCCCGCGGGTGACGTCGCGGACGATTTGTTCGCGATTGATGGCGAGCGCGAGGGCGCGGCGCACCCGGACGTCGTCGAACGGCTTCCGGTTGACGTTGAACCGGTAGAAATACACGCCGTTGTACGGATCGATTCTCAACTGGTCGGGATGCTCGCGGCGATACAGCGGAATTTTCGACAGCGGCACCTCGTAGGTGATGTCCAGCTGCCCGGTCCGGAACATCCGTTCCTCGGTTTCGGCGAGTTCCACGGGATAGAAATCGATCTCGTCGATCTTCACGTGCGACCGGTCCCAATAGGTGGGTGAGCGTTCGGCCACGATGATCTGGTTGGGCCGCCAGACCTTGAGCACATAGGGGCCGTTGCCGACGAAATTCTCCGGCCGGGTCCACGGCGTGCTTCGGCGATCGAAGCCGCCGAATTTTCGAATCGTGGCGACTGGCACCGGCATCCACGCTTCATGATTCAGGGCGTGGAGCAAAAAGGGGGTGCGCTGGCGCAGCGTCAGCTGGAGCGTGTGCGGATCGAGGGCCTTGAACCCGGTCCGGCTGAAATCGGTGAGCCGGCCCTTGTTGTAGTCCTCGGCCCCCACCACGTGCCAAAGCATGTAGGCGTATTCTGCCCCGAACGCCGGGGTCAGCATGCGTTGGTAGCTGTCCACGAAATCCTGCGCGGTGAGCGGTGTTCCGTCCGACCACCGTGCGTCGGGTCGGAGGTGAAACGTGTAGACGAGGCCATCGTCTGAAATGTCCCATGTCCGGGCCACGCCGGGGATGACGTTGAGCTGGGGATCCTCGCTGACCAGCCCCTCGAAAAACGTCTGCACCAGCCGGTGTTCTGGCGTGCCCGTAACAATCTGGGGGTCCAGGTCCTGCGGCTCGGCGCCATTTCCATAGCGGAGCACCTTCCGAACCGGCGCTCCGGTATCCGCCACTGACGGACGCTCCCGGCTGCACCCGATCGACAGCACCACGATAATGGTCCCGAGCGCGAACCAGGCGGTTCGAATCTGCATCCATCGAAGGCAACCAGTCCGGACCACCGGCGCAAGCGTTCCGCAGCGCCGGGGCAATCCGGCGGGCGGCCGGTTATTTGCCGACTGTCAGGTCATTGTAGCGTCGCTGCCAGAGCGCGTCCTGCTCCCAGCCGTGGACGCGGGGGGACATCAGCCAGTTCTGCACGTTGAAATAGATCGGCGCGATCGCGGCATCGCTCAGGAGCAGCGTTTCCGCCCGGTGGCGCAGCACCGCGGCCGAGGCGGCACGGGGTTCGGTGGCGGCGGCCGCCAGCAACCGGTCAAACGCCCCGGAATGCCAGTGGGGAAAGTTGTTGGGAGCGTTGGTGGTGAAGTCGGCCAGCGCGGCGCGGGCCGACGGGATGTCCAGGAGATTCGTGACGAACGCGATGTCGTAGTTGCCGGCGGTCAGGGCTGCGAGATGGACCCTGGCCTCCTGGACGACGATCCGCACCTCGATTCCAAGTTCGGCCCGCCACATCTGCTGGATCGCCTCGAGCGCCGGATTGCGGTCCCAGCCGGCGAACTCGAGGCGAGGAAATCCGGCGCCGTTGGGATATCCGGCCTCGGCCAGCAGCCGTCGCGCCTCTACGGGATCGAAGTGCGGGAGCCCGCCCACGTCGCCTGCGGCTTCCGGGCGCGGCGCGCCCGACGCCTCGCGGCGCATCCCTTCCGCGGGCACCGTCCGAAGCGCCGGCGACAGGAACCGGTGCGCCGGCAACTGGCCTCCCCGGAGGACGTCCCGGACGATCTTCGATCGGTCGATGGCAAGGGCGAGCGCACGGCGGACGCGCGGATCCGTCAGGGGAGGCCGGGTGGTGTTGAAAGCGAGAAACCTCGTCTCGGCCAGCGCGGCGCGATGCAGTTCGTCCGGGTGTTCCTGCCCGTAGACGGCGAGCTTGGTTTGCGGCACCGCCATCGTGACTTCGATCTGTCCGGCGCGGAACGCCCGCTCTTCCGTGTCCTGGTTGTCGAAGCGGATGAATTCGATCCGATCCAGTCTGATCCGCGCCGCGCCGTGGTAGGCCGGGTTTCGCTGCACGACCACCCGCTGTTCATGTCGCCATTCGACCAGCGTGAAAGGGCCGTTGCCAACGTAGTGGGCCGGCTCCGTCCAGTGGCGGCCGAACTTTGCCACGACGCGTGGATTGACGGGAATCCAGGGGCCGCTGGCGGCGTAGAAGGGAAAGTCCGGTTGCGCGTGCGTCAGCGAGACGACAATCGTGCGGTCGTCGGGCGCTTCGAAACCGACCTTCCGGAAATCGGCGATCCGGCCGGCGTTGAATTCGGCGGCGTTTTTGACGGAGCGAAACAGATCGGCCTTGGGCGCCGCGGTCGCCGGATCGAGCACGCGTTGCCACGAGGTGAGGAAGTCGCTGGCCGTGACGCGTTCGCCGTTCGACCACCTCAAATCCGGGCGGAGGTGGAACGTGTAGCGGAGACCATCGCTCGAGACATCGTAGCGGGCCGCTGCGCCCGGCAGCGGCGGCCCCCCCGCGGGGTTGGGCACGAGCAGGCCTTCGCCCAGCGCACGGATGATGAAGAACTCGTCGGGAAGCGCGGCGGTCGCCGGATCGAGGTCGGCGGGTTCGTTGCGCTGGCTGATTCGGACCACCTGGGCCTGGGGGGGCGTCCGCCGCGCACAGCCGCTCACGAGGCCAACCAGCATGATGCCGGCAAGTCCCAGGCCGGGCAGCCGGCGCCTCACTGCCCTCCTGCGAAAACGTTCGCCGCCCGCATTCACGGTTTCAACCACACGTACTTGTAGGGGTGGTGGTCGAGCAACGTGGGATGCCATCCCTGAACTGACGGGCGCAGGAGGAACGTGTGGGCATTGTAATAAAGCGGCACGATCGGCGCGGCAGCGAGGACCAGGGATTCCGCCTGCCGGAGCTGCGCGCCCCGGGCGACGGGGTTGGCGTTCCGATCCGCCGCGAACAGGAGCGCGTCGTAATCACGGCTGGCCCAGCCGGTGTGGTTGTTCGCGCTATCGCTCCGCCACGGGTCGAGAAACGTGCTCGCATCCAGATAGTCGCCCACCCAGTCGCCGAGCAGGATCTGGTAGTTGCCGACCTGCCGCTCGGAGAGGACGACTTTGTATTCCTGGTTCACGAGCTGAACGTCGATGCCGAGTTCGCGATGCCACATTTCCTGGAGGGCTTCGGCCACGATGCGCAGGTTGGGCGAGGTGTTGAAGAGAAACTCGATCGGCGGGAGGCCCTGGCCATTCGCATGCCCGGCCGCGGCGAGCAGCCGCTGCGCCGCCGGAATATCCATGCCGAGGCCGGTCGGCGGAGTGTAGTTCGGCAGTCCCGGCGGCGTGATCGCGGTCGCGGGGCGCTGACCGTCGCGCAGCACCTTGTCGACGAGCGCGGTGCGGTCGATGGCCATCGCCAGAGCCCGACGGATTCGCTCATCGTCCAACGGCGGCCGCGCGGTGTTCAACCGCAGGAAGTAAGTGTCGAGATACGGATCCGACCGGAGCAATCCGGGCGCTTCGCGCCGGTACACCTCGGCTTTTCCAAACGGCAGCGCATACGTGAGGTGAAGCTGTCCGGCGCGAAACGCGCGTTCCTCCGCGTCCACGCTGTCGATCGGGTGGAAACGGATTGCCTGCAACCGGACGTGGGCGGCGTCCCAGTACGTGGGCGATTTCTCAACCAGGATCTGCTCGTTCGGCCGCCACGTCTTCAGGACGAAAGGACCGTTTCCGACCAGATTGCCGGCGCGGGTCCAGCGGTTACCCCGATCGGTGATCGAGCCGAATTTGGCGATCGTCGCGACCGGGACCGGCAACCAGGCAGCGTGGCTCAAGAGGGAAAGAAAATAGGGTGCCGCGTGCTCCAATCTGACCCGCAGCGTGTGGGCGTCGATCGCCCGTGCACCCACCTGCCCGAAGTCGGTGGTAAGCCCGTGATGATACGCCTCCGCCCCTTGCAGGACGTACAACAATCCGACGTTTTCGGCGGCGAGCGCGGGCGAGAGCTCCCGCTGCCAGGAATGGACGAAATCCGCGGCCGTAACGGGAGTCCCGTCCGACCACCGGGCATTCGCCCGCAGGTGAAACGTATAGGTCAATCCATCCGCCGAACTTTCCCACGATTCCGCGACTCCCGGGACCGGATGAAGATCGACCGGATCTTCCGTGACCAACCCCTCGAACAGCGCCGAGTCGACATCCATTTCGCTGATCCGGGTGGCAGTCTGTGGGTCGAGGTCCGCGACATCGGCGCCGGCGCCGCGTTCGAGCACCTGTTCACGATTTCCCTGGTCAACGGCGGTCACCCGTTTCCCGCAGGCCGCCAGCGACAGTAGGGCGAAAACGAGGGGGACAGGAGCGAGGAGGCGAAAAAATCGGGCACGCACGGAGCCGTCAGGGAAAGGCGAGGCGGCGTCGGCGGCAAGCTGAGGTTCTGGCACGTAGACGCGGCCCGGCCGTCGTCGTCGAGGGGCGGTCGTTGCGACCGGAGGCGAGGCCTTCCGCTCAGACCTTCGCCACCAGCGCAACGGCGTGTGCGGCGATGGCGCTGCCCGCGCCCAGGGCGTCGATCCCCTCGTTGGTGGTCGCCTTCAGCCCGATGTTGGTCACGGGCACATGCGTCGACTTGGCGAGCATCGCCTTCATTTCAGCGAGTCGCGGGTGGATTTTCGGCCGTTCGGCGATCACCGTTGCATCGATGTTCGAGATCGCGAACCCCCGTTTCGACAGCTCGCCGCACACCCGCGTCAGGAGAATCTGCGAGTCGATGTTCTTGTAGGCGGGGTCCGTATTCGGAAAGAAATGTCCGATGTCAGGCAGACCGGCCGCGCCGAGCAGCGCGTCGCAGATCGCGTGGGTCACGCAGTCGGCGTCGCTGTGGCCTTCCAAGCCGAAGTCCGTGTCGAATTTCACGCCGGCAAGCACCAGGGAACGACCGGGAACGACCCGGTGGATGTCATAGCCGTGGCCAATGCGAAAGTTCATGGGGTGGAGCTGGAGGCTGGGGTGAGGCGGGCAGAGACGCGGGCCGGCAGCAATCCGGCCCGTTACCCGCGGGGGTGAGCAATCAGAAACTCGAGATAATCCAGGTCGGCCGGCGTCGTCAGCTTCGGATTCGGATGCGGATTTTCCAGGAGCGCGACCGGCGCCCCCAGGTATTCCACCGCCTGCGCATCATCCGTGACGTGCTGCCCGCGGGCCTGGACCCGGGCATACGCGCGGGAGATCAGGTCGCGGGCAAACACCTGAGGCGTTTCCATCGCCCACAGGCGCGATCGGTCGATCGTGCGCAATCGCACGTGCTCGCCCCGGCCGGGCTGCGGGCGGACAATGTGTTCCTTGATCGTATCGACGACCCGATGGGCGAGAACGACCGCCTGCTCCCGGCGCACAATCTTATGCAGCGCGACCAACTGCTCGGGCCGGATCAGGGGCCGGGCGCAGTCGTGGATGAACACGTGAGCGATGTCGGCGGGCAACGCGGCCAGCGCGTTGATCACGGAATCCTGCCGCTCGCGTCCGCCGTGGACCAGCACGGACGGCGTGGGCGCGTAGGCGGACAGTTCCATCATTTGTCTCTGGTCGCGGTACACGATCACGTACAGATCCGCGGTGGCGCTCTGCATGAAGGCCGACGCCGAGTGGGAGAACACGGGCCGGCCGGCAAGCGGAGCGAGAATCTTGTCATTCACCGCGCCGTTCATGCGCGATCCGGATCCGGCGGCGAGGAGGATGGCGGCGGTGCGGCTCATGGGTAAGGGTCAAATCCGAAGGCAGAGGGAGGGAACCGAGAAGTGGTGACGGAAGGGAAGGACGGGTGCTGACGCCGCAGTTTCGGGGTCAATCATCTCCCTTTCCGAGTTCGGAGAGGATCGCCTTGGCCGCGGCCGCCGGGTCGGAAGCCTTGAAGATCGGACGCCCGACGACAATGAAGTTTGCTCCGGTCCGGGCGGCTTCGCCCGGGGTCATGACCCTCGTCTGGTCGTCCGCCGCCGCGTTGCGGGGACGGATTCCCGGGGTCACCAACGTGATTTCGGGCGGCAGGGCCTTCCGCAGCGGCGCAATTTCGAGGGGAGAGCAGACCAGACCCCGGACCCCGGAATCAACGGCCAGCCGCCCCAGCCGAACCACCTGGGGTTCGGGCGTCGCCTCGACCCCGGTCTCCGCCAGACCGGTGGCGCTCATGGACGTCAGCACGGTCACGCCGAGCAGCAGAAGATTCGGCGCATGCTGCTGCTGGGCCTTCACGGCCCATTGCATCATCTCGCGTCCGCCGCTGGTGTGCAGAGTCAGCATCCGGACCGGCAGTCGGGCGGCGGATTCGACCGCCTTGGCGACGGTGTTCGGGATATCGTGGAGTTTGAGATCCAGGAAGACATCGAAGCCGAGATCCGCGATCTCCCGCACGCTATCGGGTCCGCAGGCGGTGTACATCTCGAGCCCGATTTTCACCCATCGAACGGTGCCTTGAAGTTGACGCAATGCCGGCGCGACCTCGCGGGGGGTTGGGGCATCCAAAACCAGGATCAAATCGCAGGGCATGGGACAGAACCGCTTACCGGGAACCGTGCTCGTCGAAAAGGCAATTCGGCGGGGCGGGATCTTCCGGCCGCCGTCGGTATTCGCCTGCGGACCCTTGCGGATGCCCGCCGTGCGGCCGCGGAACCCCCGCGCGTGCGACCGCCATCCCGCGGCGTCGACCCGCGCACTGGACCTTTTCCGGTTTCACGTTCATTAGCGGTGGTTCCTTCTACCTGTGCCAGCGCAGACGATATTTGCTCCAGCCAAACTGAATCTGTTTCTCGCCATCACCGGGCGGCGGGCGGATGGATTCCATGACCTGTTGTCGGTGGTCGCGCCGCTGGACCTGGGCGACGAACTCCGAGTCAGCGAGGAGCCGACGTCGCGCACGCCGCGGTTTTCGCTCCGCTGCGACGATCCAGCCGTGCCGGTTGACGAGAGCAACCTTGTCCTCCGTGCGGCGCAGGTGTTTGCGGCTGAAACCGGCTGGAGCGGAGCCGCGCACTTCGACCTGTTAAAGCGGACTCCGGTTGGAGCGGGCCTGGGAGGTGGCAGCAGCGACGCGACCGCGACCCTCCGCGCGCTCAATCAGCTTGCAGGCAATCTCGTGGGACTGGACACGCTGGCCAGGCTCGCGGCGACGCTTGGTTCGGATTGCCCTCTCTTCCTGCAGGAGGGGCCGGTTGTCATGCGCGGCCGCGGTGAACGGATCGAGCCGCTCCCGCCGTCGGCGGCCAAGCGCCTCAAAGGAAAACGCGTTTTGGTGTTCAAGCCGGCGTTTGGAATCTCGACCGCATGGGCGTACCGGCATCTCGCCGAACCGTCGGCCCAGACTGAATCAACCTATATCCCGGCGGCGGTCGCGGAGCGGCGGGTGGCGGACTGGATCGCAGATCCCGACGCCACCGTTGATGCATTGTTGTTCAACACGCTGGAGCGGGTCGCTTTTGGCAAGTTCGTTGCGCTCCCAACCCTGTTGGAGCGGCTTCGAGTCGAATTCGGGCTGAAGCCGATGATGACGGGCAGCGGCAGTGCGTGCTTCGCGTTCCTGCCGGACGATGCTCCGCTGGAACAACTCACGACGACGATCCGGCAGGCCTGGGGAGATTCCGCTTTCATTGTGACAGCGAAGATCGCGTAAAACGCATTGACCCCTTTGGGGCCCGTCGCGTTATCGTCAAACGCCGGCTGCGTCTCACCCCGCGCGCTGGTGTTCTGCGCTCAATGGACTCTCGTGGAAAAGACGAAATCGTCGTGCAAGGCATCGCTGCCTCGCAGGGCATCGCCTATGGGCAGATTTTTGTCTACGTCCGGAGCGAGGTTGAGATTCCCAGCTATCAGGTGGATCCGGTGAAGCGGATCGACGAGGTGGCCCGATTCGACCGCGCCCTCGTCATGACCCGGCAGCAGATCACGCGGATCAAGAACGAGGTGGAGAAGAACATCGGCCCCGAAGAGGCGGCGATTTTCGACGCGCACCTGATGGTCCTGGAGGATCAGGCCCTGATCGGGGAGACGATTCGCGAATTCGAGGCGACCAGTCGAAACATCGAGACCTGCTTCAACAAGGTTTCGCAGCGCTATATCAAGGCGTTTTCGGAGATCGACGACGAGTACCTGCGCGAACGCGCGGGCGACCTGAAGGATGTCACCCAACGCGTGCTGCAGAACCTCCTCGGCCAGGCCGAGAACGCGCTCGACCGCCTGGCCGACCAGCGGATCGTGGTGACGAGCGAAATTTCGCCCTCGGATTCCGCGACCCTCGACCGGTCAGCGACCCTGGCGATCGTCACGGACTCGGGAAGCAAGACCAGCCACGCCGTGATCGTGGCGCGATCGATGAAGGTGCCGGCGGTCGTGGGCGTCCGGAACCTGACGTCCCGGGTGAAGAACGGCGATTGGGCGATCGTGGACGGGTATGACGGCGTCATCATCCTGAATCCCTCGGAAGGCACGCTGTTCCGGTACGGAAAGATCCAGGAACAGAAGAAGTCGTTCGAATCGCGCCTGCTGGAGGCGAACCGCGAACCTGCGGTGACGCAGGACGGCGTGATGGTGCCGCTTCAGGCCAACATCGAGAAGGTGGAGGAGGTGGCGCGGGCGCGCGAATATTTCGCCGAGGGCGTCGGGCTGTTCCGAACCGAGTTTCTTTTCATCAATTCCGCCCGGGTCCCGTCGGAGCAGGAGCAGTTCGTCGCGTACAAGGCGGTGGCCAGTGCCATGGCCCCGCACGCGGTCGTCATCCGCACGCTCGATCTCGGGGGCGACAAGCCGATGACCGGGGGGGCGGACCTGTTTCCGAAGGAGGACAATCCGTTCATGGGATTCCGGGCGATCCGCTTCTGCCTCGAACACCAGGACATCTTCAAGGACCAGCTCCGCGCCATCCTGATGGCCAGCGCGCATGGCAAGGTGAAGATCATGTACCCGATGATCAGCGGGCATGAGGAACTCGCCCGCGCGAACGCGGTGCTGGCCGAGTGCATGACGGAGTTGAAGCTGCGCGGGCAGCCGTTCGACGAGAATATCGAGGTCGGCGCGATGATCGAGATCCCGAGCGCCGCCGCGACCATCGACCTGCTGGCGCACGATTGTCGGTTCTTCAGCATCGGGACGAATGACCTGATCCAGTACCTGCTCGCGATCGACCGGGTGAACGACCGGATCGCCCACCTTTATGAGCCCACGCATCCCGCGGTGATCCGGACGCTCCGGCACATCGTGGATGAGGCCCACCGCTACAAGATTCCGGTGAGCGTGTGCGGCGAAGTGGCAGGCGATCCGGTTTTCGCGCCGCTTCTCCTCGGCCTGGGTGTCGATGCGCTGAGCATGTCCGCGGCCTGGCTGCCGTCGGTCAAGTATCTCATCCGGTCCATGACGATGGCGGACGCGCGGGCGCTCGCGCAGGAGGCGTTGTCCCTCAGCTCGCCGAAGGAAATCTACGCCCGGTGCGACGCGTTCTATCGAGCGCGGGTGAAGGTCGAGTAATTTTCGATTTTCAATTTTTGATTTTCGATTTCGGGCCCGTCGTCACTGTCGTGTGACGCGACTCGGCACATGTGCCCCGGAGTAATTCGTTCTCCCGTCCCATCGACTGCCGACCAGTGCGGACGGAAACGACTGAATCAGCTAGCGTCGCACCGCGTAGGTTTTTTTGGCGGCCAATCGAAAATCGAAATTCGAAAACCGAAAATTCAGCGCCGTTCCTTCACTCCGCTGGCGAGCAGGGTTTCGAAGAAGGGTTCGACGGACTCCCGGGCCACGGTGGCGACCTCCACTTTGCCGAAGCCGGCCTTCCGGAGGAAGCTGTGCAGTGCGTTTTCCCGGAATCCGAGCCACACGTCCGCGTAAAGTTCGCGTGCCTTCTCGAAGGTGTGCTCGTTCAGGTCGAGGATGAGCACCTGGCCGCCCGGCCGGAGAATGCGGTGCGCTTCGTTCACGGCGGCCTGCGGATGCTGGGCGTGGTGGAGCGCCTGGCTGAGGATCACGAGATCCACCGATTTATCCGGCAACGGCACCTGCTCGATGTCGCCCAGCTTGTAGGTCAGGTTGTCCAGGCCGTTTTTCCGGGCCAGCTCGGTTCCGACTTCGACCATCCGGGGCGAATTGTCGATGCACCACACCTGGTGCGCCTGACGCGCGAGCAACTGAGAGATCAGCCCCTCGCCGGCGCCGAGATCGGCAATGTCGATCGAGGGCGCGAGTCGCAGCGCGAGGTGGCCGATCGCCTCCCAGGAACGGCCCGGGCAGTAATTTTTTCCCAGGCGACCGGCGATCGTGTTGAAATACTGCTCCTGTGTCCGGCGGCGCTTCTGCAGGATGCGGTCGAGGTTTTCCCGGTCCTCGGTCATGACGGACATGTCGCTGACGGAATCGACGGCGGCCTTCAGCACGGCGACGGTCCGGGGCGGGAGATTCGGCCGGAGCGAGTAGTACGCCTTTTTTCCCTCGCGGCGGTCGCTCACGAGATCGGCCTGCCGGAGCTGCGCAAGTTGGGAGGAGATCCGCGACTGGCCCATGCCAAGAATGTCCTGCAACTCGGCGACCGAAAGCTCCTCGTGCGAAACGAGCGAGAGCAGCCGGAGCCGCGTTGGGTCGGAGAGCGTCTTCAGTAGGTCCCAGGAGCCGTTCACGAGAGGGCGAAGCTGGGGAAATCCGCGCGCCAACGCAATCCCCGCGGGAGGCGAGAGCGGCGAAGGCCGTTGCGACGGCGCGGTCCGCCGGCGGTCAGGTCGACCCGCGGTCCGGCATTACCAGTGAAAATGGCGGGCGAACTCCGCGACCTGCCAGGCGCCGATCCCCGCAATGACGGTGCCGGCGACGATGTTCACGACGCGCATGCCCGCGTCCTGAAAGCGTCGGCGCAGCCAGCCGCCGGCCAGGCTGACCACCAGCCACCAGGTGACCGAGCCGAGGAAGACGCCGAGCACGAGGAGTGTTTCCTCGCTGGGGGTTTCCGCGGAACGCCCGAGACCCAGTCCCGCAAACACGGCGAGGAACGACAGAATCGTCATCGGGTTCATCAGCGTGAGCAGCAGGGTCGACAGGTAGGCGCTGCGCAGGTGGCCGGGCGCCGGTCGCGGCTCCGAGATCTCCGGCCGGGCACGCAGTGCCGCCACGCCAATCCACACGAGAATCAGGCCGCCGATCAATTCGACCCACATCTCCTCCGCCAGGAGGATGTGGCTGATTGTCGTCAATCCGAACGCGGCCACCGCGCCGTAAAGCGCATCCGCCGTCGCGGCGCCCAGCCCGCAGGCAAATCCGACCTTCCGTCCATCCGTGACCGACCGGCGGATGCAGAGCATCCCGATCGGCCCCACCGGGGCGGCGATGGCCAGCCCACCGACCAGTCCTGTGAAGAAGTGCGACGACACCGTGGAAACAAAAAGGCGGGCCAGGCGGCCCGCCCGCAGCTCGCCATCAGCTCGCGGACTGATCGACGTACCGGACGATGTTGGCGATCGTGTAGTCCTCCTCGGCGCCCCCCGTCTTCACCTTGACGGTTTCGCCGCGCTTCTTGCCGAGCAGGGCCGCGCCAATCGCCGTCTTGTACGAAATGATGTGGCGGTCCGGATCGCCGTCCCAGGCGCCCAGGATCGTGTACGTCGTGGCCGCGCCCGAGCCGGCATTCTTGACCTCGACGACGGTGCCGACGCCGACCTGGTCGGTCGAGGCGTCCTTGAAATCCGTCACGCGGGCCCGCGCCAGGTCGCGCTCGAGCTGGGCTTTCTGGGCCATCAGCACCGACTGGTCCTGCTTGGCCATCTTGAATTCCGAATTCTCGCGCAGGTCGCCGTGCTCGC
>DASZYH010000087.1:0-53940 GCA_035545515.1 Opitutaceae bacterium | reverse complement strand
GGCGTGCCGTCGCGATGGAATCGCCGCCATCGGCAGCCGGACCTTCGGCGCAACGCCGGGCATTTTGCACCGCGCGGGGGTGACGATCGCGCGCCGAAAAGGAGCGCGCGTGGCAGCCGCGCAACGTTTCCGCAACGAGCCGGCTTTCAATTTGCGAGGTACGGCGCGCGCGGATTTCCAGTCCGCGTTCGCCCGTCGTTTCCAGCCCCAACCCGGGCGATGTTTCCACCCAATAAAGAAAACAACCCAATGAATCGTCGTCTGAACCTGAAGAGTCTTGTCACGTGCGGCGTCGCCGCCGTCGCTTCGCTTGCCACCAACGCCCGGGCTGCCGCGCCGCTCAATCGCGTGCACACCGTGTTCTACATCTTCCTGGAAAACCACAATTGGATCCAGCCGAACGGCAACGTGGACACGTCGCCCACCAGCGGGATCGAGCAGATCAAGGGCAACCCCGCCGCGCCGTTCATCAACAGCCTGACCAACCCGTCCAGTCCGTGGTCGGCCGATGTCGCCTACACCAACAACTGCTACAATCCCCTCGCGACGCCCACGGGCGCGAATCCAAGCATCCATCCCTCGGAGCCGAATTACCTCTGGACCGAAGCGGGCAGCAACTACGGCGTCGCGAACGACTCCGACCCGTACAAGGACACCAGCGATCCTATGGGGAACGTCTTCAACCAACCCGACATCAGCGGTCTGCTTCAGAACATCGGCATCTCGTGGAAATCGTACCAGGAGGACGTCGACCTGGTGCCGGCCACCGGCACGGTGAATCAGCCCGGCGCGAACTCCCTGACCAACACGGTCGCCCCGCGGCCGCAGTGGACGGTGCCACTGACCGGGTTCAGCGGCATCTCGGCCGACTACACGAATCCGTTCAACGGCTCGCACCAGTACAACTACGCTCCGAAGCACAACGGACCGCTTTTCTTCACCGTCACGAACGGCGGCACCACGACGGCCGGCGACTACAGCACCTCGAATTCCGAGGTTCCCCACTATCTTCCGCTGCAGGCGCTGGCGGAAGACCTGCGGCACAACCGCGTGGCCCGGTACAACCTCATCACGCCGGACCAGTACAACGACATGCACACCGGGCTGGTCGGCGGATTCACGTATCGCGGAGTCGCCTACACGGGTGACGCCGCGCAGATCGCGGCGGGCGACCACTTTCTCAGCGTGGTGGTGCCGATGATCATGGCGTCGGAGGCCTACCGGCACAACGGGCTGATCGTGATCTGGAACGACGAGACCGAGCGGCAGAACAGCGCCGACCTCACGCCGAACGACTATCACCACAGCAACACCGAAATCCTGATCTCGCCGCTCACCAAAGGGCACGCGTACCACAACGACAGCGTGACCTACACCCACTCGTCGGATGTCGAGACGCTGCAGGAGATCTTCCCGGTCGGTCCGAAGCAGGGTTATCCCTTCATCGGGCAGACGACGGCGGACACCGCCGGCAATCGCGACTACTCCGACCTGTTCGGCAGCGATCACCGCCACGACGACGACCACGACTCCGGGCACGATCGCTAAGACGAAGACCTTTGGTCAGGCTTGGTCGGGCCCGATGTCATCATCGGGCCCTTTTTTGCGGGACGGCGCCGGGATCCGGCCGCCTGCCGCCGCCGGCGGGACGGACGCGTGCCCGCCCACGCCGCCTGGCCCGCCGTCAGACCCCCGCCGGAGGGGCGACCACCGGGCGCAAATCCGCCGACGCGGCAAACGCGGCCTCGCTGGCGGCGGCGGCCCGGACCGAGGCGGCGGCCATGAAATACTTCTGCGCGGAGAAACTCTCCTCCCCAGCGGCCCTCGCCGGCGCCGTGTAAGTGCCATCCGGCTGGAGTTCGCGCGCATCGACGTTGTCCCGGAGTTCGATCGCCAGCACGTCCTCGATGATCCGGCGCCGCAGCTCCGGGTCGTCAATGGGAAACAGCATCTCGACCCGCCGGAAGAAATTGCGCGGCATCCAATCGGCGCTCCCGAGGTAGACCTTCGGGTCGCCGCCATTCTCGAAATAGAAGATCCGGGCGTGCTCGAGGAACCGGCCGACGATGCTGCGCAGCCGAATGTTGTCGCTGCGCCCCTTCACGCCGGGCAGGAGGCAGCAGGTCGCGCGCACGATCAGGTCGATCTTCACCCCGGCCCCGGACGCGGCATAGAGGTTCCGAATCGTGACGGCGTCGACGAGCTTGTTCATCTTCGCGATGATCCGCGCCGGCCGGCCCGCGGCGGCATTCGCGGTTTCGGCGGCGATCAGGTCCTGGATGCCCGTGTGGAGGGTGAACGGCGCGATGAAGAGATGCTCGAACGGGGCGGTCCGGCCCAGGCCGGTGAGGGCGTTGAAGAGCTGCGCTACCTCCCCCGTGAGCGCGTCCCGCGCGGTGAACAGGCTCAGGTCCGTGTACAGCCGCGCCGTCTTCGGGTTGTAGTTGCCGGTGCCGAGATGCGCGTATTGCCGGAGGCTCCCGGCCTCGCGGCGAACCACCAGGCAGCACTTGCAGTGCGTCTTGTGGCCGATGATGCCATAGACGACGTGCACGCCGGCTTCCTCGAGTTCGCGCGCCCACTTGATGTTGTTCGCCTCGTCAAACCGCGCCTTCAGCTCCACGAGCACCGTCACCTGCTTGTCGGCCAGGGACGCGTCAATGAGCGCCCGGACGATCGGCGAATCACCGCTGGTCCGGTAGAGCGTCTGCTTGATCGCGAGCACCTCCGGATCGCGCGCCGCCTCGGCGATGAAATCGACGATCGACGCGAACGAGTCGTAGGGATGATGCAGCAGGTGGTCGCGCTCGCGAATGGCGTCGAAGATGTTCTTGGGGGCGCGGAGCGCCGGCGCCTCGGCCGGGACAAAGGGCGGAAACTTCAGGGCCGGCTGGTCGACGGCATCGTACAGGCTCATCAGCCGCAGCAGATTCAGGGGCGCCTGCATCCGGAACGTCTGGCCCGGCTCGATCTCGAGGTGGCTGCACAGGGCCTGCAGCAGCTGGTCGTCGACGCCCTCCTCGATTTCGAGCCGAACGGCCGCGCCGCGGCGCAGATTCCTCAGTTCCTGCTCGATCTCCTTGAGCAGGTTCGCCGATTCCTCCTCGTCGATGTAGAGATCGCTGTTGCGCGTCACTCGGAACGCATGCGCCGCCGTGACGGTGTATCCCGCCGTCAGTCGCGGCGCGCAGGACTTGATGAGCTCGCTGAGGAAAAGGAACCGCAGCGGCCGGTCCTCCGCGGGAGCAATCGCGATCAGCCGCGGCAGGCTCCGCGGCACCGGCACGATCACCATCAGTTTCTCGGCCGATTCCGGAGCCGTCACCGCCACCAGCACGTTCAGGGTCTTGTTGCTGACCTGCGGAAACGGATGCGACTGGTCAACCGCCAGGGGCGTCAGGACCGGCAGGACCTGCGTCTCGAAGTACCCCTCGACCCACGCCCGCTCTTCGTCGGTCAATTCGCCCGCGCTGCGGAACTCGACGCGGTGGCGCGCGAGCTGCGGCACCAGCTCCTGATGCCAGCACGCGTACTGGTCATGGACGAGCGAGTTCACCTGCCGGTAGATCCGCGCCAGTTGCTCGCGCGGGGTCAGGCCGTCGATGCTGAGTTCCGGCGAATCCGAGTCCGCCTGCTGCATCAGCCCCGCAACCCGGATTTCGAAAAACTCGTCCAGGTTCGAACAGACGATGGCCAGGAACTTGAGCCGCTCGAGCAGCGGGTTGGCCGGGTTCCGCGCCTGGTCCAGCACGCGCCGGTTGAAGGCGAGCCAGCTTTCCTCGCGGTTGGCGAAGATCCCGGCATCGTCTCCTCCGGTTTCGGACGGCCGACCGGGCCGCAACGAAGAAGAGGTGCCACGTTTGCGCGGAGACATGCGGTTCGACGGTGTTGGTACGCGGGGCGCGATGCTGGTGCCTTGTCCGGTGGGATAATCGGGGGTTCGGCGCGTTTACCGCGGCTACTTGCCGACGGCGATCGGAGACACCGACGTTTCCCCGCACTCGACCTCGGCGATGTAACGGCGGGTCGCGGCCGGAAGCTCGTTCCAGATCCGCAGCGCAATGAAGAGCCCGACCACGGCAAACGGCGCGAGGAACAGCGGCCACCAGTGCCAGTTCCACGTGGTGATGTACCCGAGACAGACGGACTGCAGCCCGCTGCCCAGATAGGCGAAGCCGTCCACGATTCCCGAACATGTCGCCGTCGCCTTGCGGCCGCCGAAATCCGTCGCGGCCGTGCCCGACATCAGCGAGGTGATGCCAACGGCGCACATCACGATCAGCACCCCCATGGCGCCGACCACAACGGGCGACGAGTAAAGCACCGCCGCCATCACCAGCGCCGCAACGAGAATGATCGCGCACAGATAGGCGACGGGCGGGCCGCGGCGCGACTGGAACAGTTTGTCGGAGACGAGTCCGGCAGCGAAACCACCAACGATTCCGGTGACGCACAGGAGCCAGCCCCAGTGGTCGAAATAAAATTCCGCACCGATCTGTTTCACCTGGTGCGCGAAGATGAAGTACCACTGCGTGATGCCGTTGCGGAAGATGCCGGAGGTGAATTCGGCGATCGCGATCATCCACATCAGCGGGCTGGTGAAAACCATCCGGAGCAGGTCGCCCTTCGTCAGCTCGACGTGCATCTTTCCGGAGGACGCATCATGCGTGTCGAACGAGGCGAAGCCGGCCTCCTCGGGCGTGTCCTTGATCAGCCAAAGATCGAGGGCCGCGAGCACGATCAGCAGCGCCGCGGGGATGAAGAAAACGGCCCAGACCGCGTCGATGCCGGTCGTCTCCATGCCGAACACCCCCTCGATCAGGCGGTGCAGCCAGTTGCTGTTCGATGCCGTCGGCCGCGCCTGGTCGGCGATCGCCTGCCCCCAGTCGAACGCGAAATAGATGCCCACCGAGATCAGCGTGCCGAAGATGGCGCCGAACACACCGCGCTCGCGGACGTGGAACCAGTACGCCTTGACCTTGATGATCGAGACGGCGCCGTAGCTCTGGAAATACATATTCAACGCATACAGCAGCGAAAACGCCCAAATCAGATTCACGTGCACGCGATTCGTCAGCACCGCCCAGGTGAGCAACCCCAGGGCGACATTCGCGACGGCGGCACCGACCGTGGCAATCAGGATGCCCGCCTTGCCGCCCAGCCGGTCGACCAGGGGCCCGTTGACCAGAAAAGAGAAACCGTAAACCAGCGTACCCGCGGCAAAAATGATGCCGAACGCCTCGTTCGAGATCATATTCCCCAGCGCGTTCTTCGAAACGTTGATGTTGTAACGCGCCATGTAGAGAAACGCGTACGACATCCCGAGCGGGAACCAGTTAATGAACCGCCGCACCAGAAACCAACCGCCGTGGTGAAGCGGATTATTCCAGAAGTACACGCCGACAACGGCGAGCAGGCACAGAAGGATGGTAGCGAGATACATGCGCGTCAGGGCGACGCATTGCGCGCCGTGACGCTGACGACGGAATGGTCGCCGACGAAGGTGCGGAGAACAGGGCCGGTCTCAAATTCTTTCGTCGTTACAATCCCGTGACAGTCAACGGGCGGCAAAACCGCCTTATGCCATTCGCCCCAGCCAGATCCTTATTTTCCCAAGATTTGGGCGCCAAAGAGGGTTGATGCTCATCCCGCCACCTCGCCGCGTCCGACGTCAGACTCCTCGCGGCGTTCACGCCGCGGGTTCCAGACCGGCCGGCATCGCGGTCACCGCCGGCAGCGTGAAGAAGAACTCGGCACCGGCGCCAAACGTGCTCTCGACCCGGACTTCGCCACCATGCGCCTGGACCACGTTTTTCACGATCGCGAGCCCGAGGCCCGTGCCGCCCTGCTCCCGCGACCGCGCCTTGTCGACGCGGAAGAACCTCTCGAAGATCCGCTCCTTCGCGTCGGGAGGAATCCCCGGACCGTCGTCGCGCACGCCGATCTCGACCGCGCGATCGGACAGCGCGCGGGCGGAGACAAGAACATGGCCGTCCGCGCGGCCATACTTGATCGCGTTGTCGATCAGGTTGGCGAGCACTTGGCGGAGTCGCTGGGGATCGGCCAGGGCCTGCAGGGCACGGGGAACCTTGTTCGTCAGTTCGACGCCCTTGCCCCGCGCCAGGAGCGCCGCGTCGGCCAGGGCATCCTGGACGAGCTCATGCACGGACACCGGACGCGGATCGAGTTCGATGCGTCCGGAGTCGAGGCGCGCGAGCAGCAGCAGATCATCGATCAGGAACGTCAGCCGGCTCGCATTCTTGTCGATGATGTCGAGAAAGCGGCCCGTGACCCGGGCGTCGCTCCGTCCGCCGTCGATCAGCGTTTCGGCAGCGCTCTTGATGAGTGACAGCGGAGTGCGCAGTTCGTGACTGACATTGGCGACGAAATCCTGCCGCACCGCCTCGAGCTGGCGGATCCGGGTCAGATCGTGAAACACCAGGATCGCCCCGTCGCGCGCGCCGTCGGCGGTGCGCAGCGCCAGAGCGTTGACGTGCAGAAACCGGGTGCCGGTCAGCCGGTCGAGCCGCAATTCGTGGTTCAGGACCTCGGGCTCGCCCTCGAGGCGGGCGAGCAGCGCCGCCACCTCGTGATGCCGGGTGGCTTCCAGCAGGGTTGAATCCGTCGCGGGCGGGGCGAACCCGAACAAGTTGCCCGCCGCCAGATTGGCCAGGCGGATCCGGCCCTGCGCGCCGACCACGATGATGCCTTCGACCATCCGGTCGAAAAGCGCGGCGGTGCGCGACGCCTGGGAGCGCAGCTCGTGCTCGCGCTGGACCCGCTGGTCGACCAATTCCCGCTCATGCCGGGCATCGGCCGCGAGCCACTGCTCGCGAAACCACCATGCCAGGACGGAGGATCCCAGGGCGAGGAAGGCGAATATGGCCTCGAACATCGTACGGCGAAGAAAGGGACCGGGGCGGTGGGCAACTCGGGACGGATCCAGCGCCCGCCGGAGATTGGTTACGACGGTTGCAGCGAAGGGCCCGCCGGGGGCCGCCCGTGCCAGTCATCGCCGCGGCCCAGCGACTCCGGCCCGTCGTCCGGGCGCTCGGCGCCCGCGGGCGAGTCGGAGCGAAACCGGTACCCCACGCCGCGGATGGTCTCGAGAAAGCGCGCCGCCGAGCCCATTTTCTCCCGCAGGCGCCGCATGTGCGTGTCGACCGTGCGGCTGTCAATCGGCTGTTCGTGGCCCCAGACGTCGCGCAACAGCCGCTCGCGGGTCTGGACCCGGCCGTCGTGCCGCACGAGGACCTGGAGCAGCCGAAACTCCGTCGCGGTCAGCACGACTGGAATGGACTCCACGCGGACCTCGCGCCGGGCCGGGTCGATTTCCAGTTCGCCGAAGCACACCGGACCCGCGGGATCCTCCGGTGCCGCGGCGCGCGCGAGCAGCTTGCGGATCCGGATGACCACCTCGCGCGGACTGAAGGGCTTCGTCACGTAATCGTCCGCCCCGAGTTCGAGGCCGATCACGCGGTCCATTTCGCTCGTGCGGGCGGTGAGCATCAGGATGGGCAGCTTCGACGTGGCGGCGTCCTGGCGCAGGCGCCGGCAAACCTCGAGTCCGTCAACCTGCGGCAGCATCAGATCGAGCACCAGCAGGGCGGGATGCTCGGAACGCACCACCGCGAGCGCCTCGACGCCGTCGGCGGCATAAACCGGCACGAAGCCGGCCGCCTGGAGATTGAACCCCAGCACCTCGCGCGCATCCGGCTCATCATCCACCACCAGGATCTTCGGGCTCATCACGATCTTGCGCCAGCGGAAGAAAGGGAGCCGGGCGGGGTGCGTCACCCCGCCCGGAAACCAAGCCATGCACCGGCCGGGCGCCCGGTGGCCGCCCGGCGGTGCGGCGAATCAGAACTCGACGCCGTCGAGCATCTGGAGCTCGCGCTGCTGCACGTTGTCGGGCAGCGGCGCGTAGGAGAGGGCCGGCGTGAGCTTCTGGCCCTCGGTCACGGCCCACTTCAGGAACTTGATCAGGTTGTGGCCCGTGGCGTTGTCAGGCTGCTTCTGATACAGAATGATCCAGCTGGCGCCCGCGATCGGATAGGCCCCCTCGCCCGGCGCGTTCACCATCGAAAACCGGAAATCGTCCGGGATTTTCGCGGTGGCCATCGCCTTGGAGGCCGCATCCGCCGACGGAGCGACGTACTCGCCCGCCGCGTTCTTCAGCTTGGCGACCGGCAGGTGGTTCTGGTCCGCATAAGCCTGCTCGACGTAACCGATCGCGCCCGGAAGCTGCTTCACCTGGCCCGAGACGCCTTCGCTGCCCTTGCCACCCACGCCGGTGGGCCACTTCACGGACGTGTTCTTGCCGACCTTGCTCTTCCACTCGCGGCTGACCACGGAGAGATAGTCGGTGAAGATGAACGTCGTGCCGCTGCCATCCGAACGGTGCACCACCACGATCGGGAGGTCCGGGAGATCGGCGCCCGGATTGAGGGCGGCGATTTTCGGATCCTTCCAGTTCGAGATGTTGCCGAGGTAGATCCCCGCCAGCGTGTCCGCGTCGAACTTCAGCGCGGGATTGCCCGGCAGGTTATAGGTGATCGCCACCGAGCCGGCGACGACGGGAAGGTGCAGGATCTTGCCGGGCGCCTTCGACATGGCCTCGTTCGTCATCGGCGCGTCCGACGCGCCGAAGTCGACGGTCTGGTCGGTCAGGCCCTTGATGCCGCCGCCGGATCCGATCGCCTGGTAGTTGAAGCGAACGGACGGATCGACCTTCGAATACGCGTCGAACCAGGTTGTGAACGCCGGATTGTCGAAGGTGGAGCCAGCTCCGTTGATGAGCTGCGCCGAGGCGGTCGTTGCCGCGACGGCAGCGACGGCAAGAAGTGCGATCAGTTTTTTCATAGGATAGATATGTGTGTTCGGGGGTGGAAGGATTAGAACGCGACCTGCGAGAAGACACCGATCTCGTCGTACTTCGTGACCGTGCTCGCGGAGGCGGGATTGGCGACGTGGTCGTGCTTGTATACGAGCGCGAGATCGATTCCCGACATCACGTGGTACTGGAAGCCGCCGTTGAAGTACTGCTCCTCCATGTTCGGATGGAGGGTCTTGCTCGTCTTGGCGTCGTCATAGCGCGCGAAGACGGAGAACGGTCCGCTGAGTGCGGCCTGGCCCCAGACCGAGTAGCCGTCGCCCTTGTCGCTCTGCGCGCTGCCGGTGAAGCCCCAGTCGTTTTCGGTGAAGTACTCGGCGCCGACGTTGAACTGCTTCGTCTTGTAAGCGACCAGCGCATCGTAGCGGGTCGTCGTCCGGGTGGCGGGCGTCGTGTAGGTGTCCTTGCCCAGCTTGCCGCTGTAGGCGCCAACCGCGAGGGTGAGGCCCTCGACCGGGGTCAGCGAAACGCGACCCTCGAGGTCCATCGACTTGCTGCGGGTCGGGTTCTTGTAGCCGCCGCCGTTCACGGCTGCGACATTGTAGCTGAGCATGCCGCTGCTGCCGAGGAGGTGGACGCCCCAGTCGGCCGAGTTGCCGACGTGCAGGCGGTCAATCAGCGTGTTCTCGACGTAGCGGAAACCGTAGGTGTCCTCGTCGAACGGGATCCACGGCTGGTTGGCGGAACCGGCCTGGATGATGGCGAGCGGCGAGAGCTTCGCCTGCACGTAGGCCGTCTTGATGAAAAGGCTGGTTGCACCGGTCGCCGCCGAGTAGGCCGAGTCGGTGTTGATGTTGGCGCTCCAGACGTCGTTGAAGACGTGGGTCACGCCGAAATAGAAGCGCTTCACGTCGAGACCGACGCCGCTGGGGCTGACCTTCGTGCCGTTGGCGGTTTCGGCATCGATGCTGGAAACGTCGACGTAGAGTTTGCCTCCGACGATCGTCTTGCTCGGCGAGACGACGGGAGTAGCCGCGGCGGCTTTCTTGCTGGCAGCGGCTTCGGCCTGGATCTGGACGGCCTCGTCGGTGGTCAGGATGCCCTTTTTGATCAGGGTATCAATGAGCGCCGTGTTGTCCTGGGCGAGCGCGGCGGTCGCACAGAGGGCGACCCCGGCGGACAACGCCAGCCACTTCGAGTTCAGAGTAAGCATGGGTGGAATGTTGGATGTTGGATTTTTGCAGCTAACGCCGCGGATCTTTGCAGCGAATTGTTACGGTTTCGCGTCGTCCCGGTAACAAACCGGCAAAACGCACGAACCGGCGGCGCGTCGCCGGTGTCGGTCGCGACGGCGGCGTTCCCGACTCATCAACGACTTCCGCCTCCGGCCATGGGAGCCGGCTCACGGCGTCGCATCACCGTCACCGCCGGGTGGCCGCCGGCCGGCGGCAGAATGCGGCCAAGGGGCGCCGGCGCGTCGGTCTCCCGGCCGTCGGCGTTCGGCGCGGGTGCGACCAGGCGGGACGACGCACCTTTCAGCGCCTGCATCGTGGCCACGACGGTCTCGATGTGCTCGTCCAGCGCCGCAGCGGCCATGGCGGTCTCCTCCGCCTTCGCCGCGTTCGAGTGGGTGGCCCGGTCGAGCGCCTGCGTGGCGGCCTCGATCTGCTCGAGTCCGCTGCGCTGCTGCTGCGACACCGCCACGATTTCCGCCGCATGCGCCGCGAGTTCCCGCGCCTGCGCGGCCACGGCGTCGAACGCCTCGGCGGCCCGCGCGGCGTGCTGGACGCCCCGCCGCGTCTTCTCGGCGGACTGCGCCACCTTTTCGGCGGTGATTCGCGCGGCCTCGGCGCTTTTCTGGGCCAGCAGCCGGACCTCCCCCGCCACCACGGCGAACCCCGCGCCCGCCTCGCCGGCGCGCGCCGCCTCGACGGCGGCGTTCAGCGCGAGGAGATTCGTCTGGAACGCGATTTCGTCGATCGTCTTCACGATCGCGGTGATTTCGCCCGAGCCGCGGTCGATCGCCTCGACGGCGGACTGCATCGCCTTCATCTCGTCGACGCCGGCATGTGCCGTGGTCGCCGCGGTGCGCGTGGCGGCCGCCACTTTGTTCGCGGCCGCCTCGTTGTGGCGCGTCATTCCGGCGACTTCCCCCACCGATGCACGCGTTTGCTGGAGCGCCGCGGCCTGCGCCGTGGCCTCTTGCGACAGCGTCTGGCTGGCGCTCGCGAGGTGATTCGCGTGCCGCGACAGTTCCTTGGCCGTGCCCACCATCCGGTCGGCGACATCCGCCAGCACCCGCCGGACGTTGCGCGAGACGAAGCCCGCGATGGCGAGCCCGAGCGCCAGCGTCGCCAGCAGCGCGATCAGGACCGCCCGCGTGGCGCCATGCATCTCCGCCGCCGTATCCAGCGAAACATTGCGGACGTCCGCCGTCGCGGCCTCGCCGATGGTCATCGTCCAGACGGCCATCCGCCGGCCGGTGTCAGTCCAAGTCGTGTAGGTCGATTCGAATTCGTCGAACAGCCGGACCGCGCTCGTGAGGTCCGTGACGAGCGCCGTGAACGCCGCGGCGATCTCGGGATTCGCGGCGGTCTGCCGCTTGAAGCCGGTCAGCCGCAGGAGCGCGTCCTTCGCCCCGGCCGTGTCACGATCGACAAACGCCTGGAGCGTCGTCACCCGGATCGCGGAGATCTGCTGGAGGAGGACGAGATCGAGGAGCGCGTCGTTGTCACTGCCCGCGGCGTATTTTCCGAGCACCTGGGTCAGCTTCTCGAAGCTCCGCCCCGCCTGTTCGCGGCTGCCGGCAATCGCCGCCCGCAGGGCGGCCAGCCGTTCCGCCTGCGCCTGGAATCCCGGGGTCGCGCCCTGAAGCTGCCGGACCATGATGGTGAAACGCGTTTCCTCCGGATGGGCTGCGGCCAGTTGCGCCGCCTTCGCCAGCGTCCGCTGGAACAGGGCCAGATGGTTTCGGCCGTCGACGAGGGCGTCCGGCTTCGTGGTGAGGCTGAACACGGTCAGGTCGTATTGCACGGACGCGAGTTCGCGCTCCATCGCGCCGGCAACCGCCGCCCGGACGGCGGATTCGTCCGCCAGCCGCGAAGAACTTCGCTCCGACCGGCTGAGCGCCGAGTACGAGAACACCGCAATCGCGGCGAGCAGCAGGATGAGGATGGTAAAGCCGCCCCAGACAATCTGGGCCACGGATCGGCGACGAAGAATCGGTTTCATGAAACGGCCAGTGGGTTAAGTCGGCACGCGGCCGGCGCGCCTTCGTGACGATTCAGTTACGGATGGAGCGTCACGCGCTCACGGGTTCCGCGGACGGCTCGGCGGCAACCTCGAGAAATGGCGCGCACGTGCGGCACAGCCGTTCGAGCGTGAAGGGTTTCGCGAGCACCGGGACCTGCCATTGCGCGATCTCGGCGTCGAAATGGTGCTCGCCGGGATAGCCGGTGATGAAGACGAAGCGCCGGGCGGTCAGCGGCTGGGCCTCGCGGAGCCAGAGGTACAGCTCGGTGCCGTTCATCGTGGGCATCCGGATGTCCGAAATGACCAGGGCGTACCGGTGCAGGGCCAGGCGTTCAAACGCCTCGACGCCATGCGCGGCGGTGTCGACCTCGCAGCCAAAGCGGGTGAGCAGCGCGGTCTGGATGAACCGCCGGACCTGCGGCTCGTCCTCGACGACCAGCACACGGGCCTCATGCGCCGCCGCCGGCTCCGGCGTGACCGGGACCGGAGACTCGACCAGGGACGGCCCGGCCGCCGGCTGGGCCGCCTCCAGCGGCAGTGACACCGTGAACCGGGCGCCACAACCGGGCTCGCTCGCGACCTCAATGACACCGCCGTGCTGGCGCACGATGCTGAAACAGACGCTCAGTCCGAGTCCGGTGCCCCGCTCCGGCCCCTTCGTGGTGAAAAAGGGATCGAAGATTCGCTCGAGATTCTCCGCCGGAATCCCGACGCCGTTGTCGGCCACGACCAGCATCGCGCAGCCGCCGCGCTCGGTCGTCTCGATTTCGAGCTCGGCGTGCGTCCGTTCCTCCATCGCCTGGACCGCGTTCAGGACGAGATTGATGACGACCTGTTTGATCTGTCCCGGATCGGCTCGGACCCAGACCGGCGCGGCGGCCGCCGCGCTGCGGACGGTGCAGCGCGACTCGCGCATCTGGAATCGCAGCATCGAGAGCGCCTCGGCGACGATCGCGCGGAGATCGACGGTCTCGCTGGCCGACGGGGTCGGTTTCGAAAGCTGCAGGAGCTGCCGGATGATGTTGGCCGCCTCCGCGACGCTGCGGCCGATCAGGTCGGCGTACTGCTGCGATTGCGCGTCGGCCGTCAGCCGGATCAGCTCCGAAAACCCCTGCACGGGCGTGAGCTTGTTGTTCAACTCGTGGGCGATGCCGCCGACGAGCGTATCGAGCAGGATCTGCTTTTCGTGGCGCACGAGCTGCCGCTCCATCGAGCGTTGCTCCGTCACATCCTCGAGGCAGGCGCAGATCTGGCGGGTTTCCGGAATCCAGCCGAGGGAGCAGCGGAACCGCCGCGCGCCCCGGCCGGGAACATCGAACGTGTATTCGCGCGCCACGGCGGCGGCGCCCGCCGCCTGCGCGGCCACCGTCGCGCGAAAATCCTCGCGTTCGGCTTCGCTCACCCACGCCACGAGCGTCGCAATCGTGGTCGCCTCGAGGCCGAGGTTCAGCAGCTCGCCCAGACGCTGGTTGTGTGCGTGCACGGCGCCGGCGGGGTCGAGCAACGCGACGCCCATGGCCCGGCTGTCGAACAGACCCGCGTACCGCCCGCGGGACTCCCGCAGGGCCTCGTGCGCGACGACGAGTTGCCGGTGCTGACGCTGGAGCTCGGCGACCTGGCCGGCGACGAGTTCGCTTTGCAGCCGCGCCAGCGCATCGATCGGCACGAGGCCGATGAGCGCGCCGCTCCCGTCAACCAGCGCCACGTCCTCGTGGAACTCATCGCCCGGCCGGGCCAGCGCGCGATCGAGCACCTCCCGGACGGGCGTTTCGAGATTGAGCACGAGCGGATGCTCGACCCGCGCGAGGTGCGCGGGGCTGCGGCTGTACAGCGCGAAACCGTACCGCGTCCCCAGGAGAATCCCCAACCGCAAGCGCGAGCAAAGACCGACGACCCGCCCGTCGCGGATGAGCGCGAGAAATTCGACGCCCTCTTCGCTGAACGTCCGGTGCAGCTGCTCAATCGGCACGTCGTGCTCCACGGCGCCGGCGTGGTGCACGAGCGCGCGCAACGCGGCGGAGTCAAGCCGCGGACGCGGCGCATCGTGCTCGGCGGGGAGTCCCGTGCGGCGGGACACCGGAGCCGGCGGCAATCCGGGGAAAGATTCGGCGACGGAGGCTGACATGGGAGGTGACCCTACCGGGGCCGTGCTGCAAATCGGGGCCGAACGGGTGACGAATCGGTGACAAACGGACGCCAACCCGACAGATTCACCATTTCTTAACCGTCCCGCCATCAGATCGATACGCTCGTCTGCAAAATGCCGGGGGTGAAACCTACCCACGCGTTCCCGCTTCGACCCACAATGCTTGCCGCGCTCGCCGCGGTCTTTCTCTGCGCCGGCCATGCCCGGGCGGAAGACACGCCGTCCCTCGCCGGCAACGGCAACGAGACGCCTGAACCGGCGGTTCGCCTCGAGGAAGTCGAGGTCTCCGCCCCGCGCACCTCCGCCCTTTCGGCCGCGCTGACCGACAGCCCTCTCGCCGCCACGCAGCCGCAGTCCGTCATCACGCTCGATTACATCGCGAACAACGTCGCCGCGACCGCCGACTACGCGACGATCGCCAACATCGCTCCGGGCGTTGCCAACATCGAGACCAACGGCCCGGGCCTGAGCGAGTCAAAGCACCTGACGATGCGGGGCTTCGACGACGCACAGTACAATGTCACGTACGACGGCATTCCGTTCGGCGACATCAACGACTTCTCGCACCACACCACCAGCTACTTCCCGGCGAAGCTGATCGGCCGGATCGACGTCGACCGCGGCCCGGGGACCGCCAGCACCATCGGCGAGGCGACGTTCGGCGGCACGATCGCGATGTTTTCGAAGGACCCGCGGCGGACGGCCTCGTTCATCCCCACCCTGAGCTACGGCAGCTGGAACACCCAGCTCGGCCACTTCGAGTTCAACACGGGCCTCCTGCCCTCGCTGAACAACGCCTCGGCGATCGCGAGCTATCAGCGGATGAGCACCGATGGTTACCGGACCAACTCCGACATGAAGCGCGACACGTACTATTTCAAATACCTGCAGCCGGTCGGAAAGGAGACGACGCTGACGTTTCTCAGCACCTACAATCGGATCCATTTCAGCAACCCAGGCACGCTGACCCAGGCGAAGATCGACCAGCTCGGGCGCAATTACGGCTTGGGCAACAACCCGACCCAGACCGACGACCGGATCTACAACTACCAGGACAAGCAGGCCGACTTCGAATACCTCGGGATCAACTCCCATCTGGCCGACGGCTGGAACGTGGAGGACAAGCTCTACACATATTACTACAACAACGAGAGCCACGAGAAGCCCAAGACCAAGACGGTGAGCGGGGTCACGAACATCCTCGGACGGTTCAAGGTCAACCGGTACCGCACCTACGGTAATTACCTGCTGCTGTCGGACCACACCAACACCGGCACGTTCAAGGTCGGGGCCTGGTATGAATACGCCCGCAATCCGCGGTACCTGAACAGCCTCAATTACACGACCCTTGGCTGGACGACCCTCGACACCTCCAGCGCCACCACGCAGTGGAAGGCGGTGAACGGCGATCCCTCGACGATCGGCGTGGACTACAAGATGGTGAACTGGCTGAAGACGCTGCAGCCGTTCGCGGAATATGAATGGGAGCCGACGAAGGACCTCACGATCGAGCCCGGCGTGAAATACGTGAACTTCACGCGGGATATCGAAGCCCCCGTCAACCAGACCGGCGGGCGCGAGCCGTTGTACTACAGCCAGACGAACTCGCAGACGGTGCCCTACCTTTCCGCCAACTATCGGATCGACTCGTCCATGTCCGCCTACGCGCAGGTCGCCGAGGGTTTCCTCGCGCCGAACCTGAACCAGTTCTACGTCGCCAATCCGAGCGTGAACAACGTGAAGCCGGAGGAGACGATCAACTACCAGGTCGGCACCGTCTACAAGACCGAGCGGTTCAACGCTGACGTTGACGCGTACTACATCGATTTTTCGAACTACGCCTATTCCGGTCCGAACGATGCGAACGGCGACCCGCTCTACTGGGGCGTCGCCCGCGGCGCGCACTATTACGGCGGGGAGACGGAACTCACCTATGCCTTCGGCAACGGCTTCAGCGCGTACCTCAACGGCTCGATCATCCGGGCGAAATTCAAGGGCTCCGACCTGGACGTTCCCACCGTCCCGGAAAGCACCGCGGCCCTCGGCCTGAACTACTCGGTGGACGGGTTCTTCGCCTCGTTCGCGGAGAAGTACGTTGGCAGTTGGGTGGCCTATGACAATCTGACGAATCCCGACATCGCCGGCGGCGGCGCGGCCCGGCGCGCGGACAGCGCGGCCTATGCCCTCGGCGACGTGTCGATCGGCTATGGTCTGAAACTCGGGCAGTGTTTCCTGCACACGCTCAAGGTCCGGCTGCAGGTCAGCAATGTCTTCGACCGCAAGGTCCAGGTCCTGGAGTCGATCGACAGCAATCCGGCCAACGCGTACGCAAAAGACACATACAATGTCTTGCCGACGCGGAATTACTTCCTGACGGTCTCGGCCGAATTTTGAAAATTGCGGGCCGCCGGAAGTTCTTAGCCGGCGGTTCGCGGCTGCTGGGGAGCAGCCACCGGACGCCCGATGCGATTATCGCGTCGGGCGTCCAAAATTTTTACCCGGCCAGCGATGAGGCCGGCCACCCCAGCCAAGACCCCGGAATCGTCCGCGCTCGGCGGATTGATCCGTGGCCGGCGAGGTGATGCCGCGCGCGGCGCCGGCGCGATCAGCGCGCCGCGTGCGTCCCCATCGTCTGCGCCTCGGCGAGCACGTGTCCGCGCATCGCCTGGAGCAGTTCGGGCTTGGTGGCCCGTGGCTTCAGGTGCAGTGGGGTGTCGAGGGCGTACAGTTTGAAGAAGTACCGGTGCGGCCCGCCGGGCGGAGGGCACGGTCCGTTGTAGCCGACCTTGCGGAAGCTGTTGAGCCCCTGCAAGGCACCGTTCGGAAGCGTTTCCGCCGGTGCGATGTGCTCCGGCAGTCCCTCGAGGTTTCCGGGCACGTCGTAGATGATCCAGTGGATCCAGGATCCACCCGGCGCGTCCGGGTCATCGCAGATCAGGACGAAACTTTTGGTGCCGGCGGGAGCGTGCTCCCACTGCAGAGCCGGCGAGATATCCGCGCCGGCACAGGTGTATTTGGCCGGCAGCGGCCGACCATCGGCAAACCCGGGGCTCGCAACTTTCATGCTTTCCTTTCCGGCGGCCAGGCTGGCCAGCGTCAACCAGGCCAGGATCGCGCAGCGCAACATCGGTTTCATGGCAGCGAGAAGCGGACAGATAATCCGCGCCCCACCCCCGGCGCGAGCCCGAACGCGTCAATCCGCGCCCAGTGGCACCGGCGCGCGCAGCACTGGCATCGCCGACCCGCGGTCGCGTCGCGGGCGGTAGAGAAAGAGGATCACCATCATGCCGAGCGTCAGCGCCGCCGAGACGAGGATCACCCCCCGGTTTCCCAGCGGGCCGACCAGCGCGCCGAATCCGAGATAGCCCACCAGGTTCCCGATGTACGCGGCATTGCTGAACACCGTCGTCGCCAGACCGGGCTGTCCCGGCACCAGGTCCTGGAAAAAGACGATCGCGACGTTCGAGATGATCGCGAAGGACGCACCGCTCAGGATTTGGGCCAGATAGACGTGCCACGGCGCATGCGCCTCGCTCAGAACGAGGAAGTACGCGGTCGTGACGATCGCGCCAAATCGGATGATCGCCAGTTGATGCCCCCGACCCGCCAGATGGCCGAAATACAGCATCAACGGCACTTCGGCGATCGGACCGACGCCATACGTGATGCCGAGATCGCGCGTTTTGCCGCCGAGGACGTTCATGATCAACAACGGCAGGTTCAGGGCATTCATCGCGTGCGCGGCGAAAACGAGCAGAAACGCGAAGAACACCGCGAAGAGATCTCCGCGCGTCAGGATGCGCCAGACCGGTTCGCGGATCGCCGCCCGCACGTTCGGAGGCCGCCGCTCGAACGGCACGAAAACCAGCACGCCGACGAGGAAGATGAGGAACAGCAGGGCCGCGCCGAGAAACAGCCCGCGAAATCCGAAGCCGACCATGATCCATGCGCCGATCGAGGGGCCGGCGGTCCAGGCCAGCGAAAAGCAGACGCGCACGACGCTCACCATGAACCCCGGCGGCATCCCGGGCACCTCCGCATCGTGGAAACGCTCGCGGGTGTACGCGAAGAGCTGCGCAAAGCACAGCGCCGCGAGGGCCAGGACCGTCGATCCGACACCGACCAGGAACCGGACATCGTGAAGCAGCGCGTAACCGGTGTACCCGAGGACGCCGCCGCAGGCGCCCATGACCAGCATCACCTTGCGCGGCAGGTGGGTGTCGGACCAGCGCGCCAGCAGTGTCGCCACCAGCGTCGCACTCAGGGCGGTCACCGTCATGAAGGCGCCAAACGTGGCAGGCCGCATCCCGATCTCCCGCGTGCCCCACAGCGAAAGAAACGGCCCGACGAACGACAGCCCGACGCCCAGTGCGAATGCCGAGACCAGCAACCCGGCGAACCCGGGTTGCTTCAGGATCAGCGGCAGCCGCGACGCAAAACCACGCATAAGCCGGCCAGCCCATCAAAATCGCCCCCACCCTGCACGCGGAAAACAGCCCTCACCACCACGTTCCGGTCGTTTGCCGAAGAATCCACCACAATGCCCAGGCGCGGGATGAACCGTCGGTAAATTTATATAACAGACTAACAAAAAGAATCTTATGACATATTCCGTGACCGAGAGCCCTCCTGCTTCACTGTTTCATTCACGGAACAGTGCTCGGGACGGGGTACCCGTCGGATGTGGGCAGAACCAAGCACCCGCCCGCAAGTTTCCAACTGGCAATTTCCAACTCACCGTTTCGACCGACCATCAATTCGCTCCCCGCCCGAACGGCACCGACTGCATTTCCCGTTCGCGGTATTCAAACCAGTCGAAGTCGGCCGGACGGGCGGTGCCGGCAAGATCCTGGCACGCCATTCCGACGAACGCTCCGGTGAAGTTCGGCAGACCCGGCGCCGTGGCTTCGTCGGAAAGAATGCTCGCGTCAAATATCTGCGGCAGCCACCGCCAGGGGCCCTCCCCCACGCGGTAGGCGAATTGCAGGCGCTCGCCATCGACTTCGACCCGCAGGTGCACCAGGCCTTCGGCCGCGATCGAAATCGGCGTCGTGAACGCGTCCGCCTGCGGCTGGTCGGGAAAGGCCGACATCACGCGCACGTGTTTCCCGAGCGCCGGGTCGTGCGACACGTAAAGGTAATGGAATTTCTGCGCGTTGTAGTAGCAGACCAGCCCCGCCATCTGCTGATAGTGCTCCGGCTCGAACTCCATCACGGTCGTCGCGCTGTAGCAGTGCGCCTGCTGGCGCCGCGCGACGAGCGCCTGCCGAAACGCGCTCCCGATCGACTCCCGACCGAACAGGCGAAGAAAACCCGGTCGCGTCGTCAGGCTGAACAACTCGTCCGGCCACGGCGACCGCAGCCACTGGAAATCGATCGGCAGGGTCGGGCTGTCGAAGTCTTCGCGGGCCGGCGGCACGGCGAACGGGTGAGTCGGCAGGTCCGGCGCGGGCGGCTGAAGTTCCGGCAACCCGCTTCCATCCCTCGTTCGCAACCAGCCATCGTCGCCCCATCCCATCGGCTGGATCGCCGTTTCCCGACCCAGGGTGCAGCGACCGCGATTCCGCAGCGGCCGGCCGCAGAGATACACGAGGTACGGCTCCCCGTGCTGGGTCTCAACCAAATCCGCATGACCCGCCCGCTGCAGCGGTGAGTCGGGGCGGTCGCGGGCCGTGAGGATCTGGCGATCGGGGTGCAGTTCGTACGGGCCGGTGAGTGATTTCGCGCGGGCAAGCGTGACGGCATGCCCCCAGCCGGTGCCACCTTCAGCCGTGATCAGGTGGTAATAGCCGCCGCGCTTGTAGAGATGTGGCGCCTCGGTGAATCCCAGTTCGGTGCCCGCAAAAATCATCCGACGCGCACCCGCGAGGCGGCGCTCGGCCGGCCGGTACTCCTGCAGGATGATCCCCGCGAAACGGTTCTGTCCCGGCCGGAAATCCCAAAGCTGGTTGACGAGGTACTTGCGCCCGTCGTCGTCGTGAAACAGCGAGGGATCGAAACCGCTGCTGTTGAGGAAAACCGGATCCGACCACGGGCCCTCGATCGCGGGACTCGTGACCAGGTAGTTGTGCATGTCGCGCAACGACGCGCCGCTCGCACCCGCCACGGTCGTGCGGCCGTAGCGTTTCACGTCGGTGTAGATGAGCCAGAACAACCCGTCGGCATGCGTGAGACATGGCGCCCACACGCCGCACGAGTCGGGATCCCCGAGCAGATTCAGCTGGCTCGCGCGGTTCAGCGGTCGGGTGAGCAGACGCCAGTGGACCAAATCACGCGAATGGTGGATCTGGACACCGGGGTACCACTCGAACGTCGAGGTCGCGATGTAGTAGTCGTCCCCCACCCGGACGATCGAGGGGTCCGGGTTGAAACCCGGCAGGATGGGATTTTGGATCAGCGCTGCAGGCATCGAAGAATTGGACCGCTTGAGTCAGCCGGAACCATGCGGATCAGAAAACAGGAATGGACCTAACGCACCTCCGCCGCAGTTCCAGCCGGGATTGAAGTGGACGGGGCGCGCACGACGCCCCACAGGATCGCGGCCCCCACCAGATCAAGCACGCCGAGGGCGATAAAGAAGGGCGGATAGCCGAACGTCGCCACGAAGGCGCCGATCAGGAGGCTGAAGATCAGCAGGCCCGCGTTGCCCAGCGTACCGGCCAGCCCCGCAACCGTCGCGACCTCGTTCCGCCGAAAAAGGTCGGACGCCATCGTGATCACCGTGACGGACAATGTCTGGTGCGCAAACCCGGCGAGGCTGATCAGTGCGATCGCGACATACGGGCTGCGGACAAATCCGGCGAAGCCGACGCCCGTCATGAGAATCGCCCCGACGGTGAAGGCACCACGCCGAGCGTTGATGAGGCCGACCCCGCCAAACCGTTGCAGCCAGATCGCGACCATGCCGCCGAAGATGCAGCCGAAGTCGGCCGCGAGGAACGGCAGCCACGCAAACAGAGCGATCTGCTTCAGGTCGAAATGCCGCACCGTGGTGAGGTACAGCGGGACCCAGAACGTCAGCGTGCCCCAGGTGGGATCGGCGAGGAAGCGCGGCAGCGCGATGCCCCAGAAATTGCGCTGCGCGAGGATCCGGCGGAACGACGGCCGGGTGCCGTCGCCCTGGAGATGCGCCTCCTGCCCCGCGACAATGACGTCGCGCTCCGCCTCGGAAAGCCGGGGATGCGATTTCGGCGCGTGGTAAAACACCAGCCACAGCGCGACCCAGACCAGGCCAAGCGCGCCGGTGACCACGAACGCCGTCTGCCAGTTGTAGACGAGGATCGCCCAGGCCACGAGCGGAGGCGCGAGCATGGATCCGACCGAGGCGCCGATATTGAACACGCCTCCCGCCAGCCCGCGTTCCCGCGCGGGGAACCACTCCGCGATCGCCTTGATGCCCGCCGGATTGGCCGAGCCTTCCGCAAATCCGAGCAGTCCCCGCAGTCCCGCCAGCGCCGGCCAGTCATGCGCGAACGCATGCGCCATGCTGACGAGCGACCAGACGGTCGCGAACAGGGCGAAGCCGAGCTTCAGTCCCAGCAGATCGAGCAGGTAGCCGCACACTGGCTGCGCCATGAGCGTCGCCTGGAATGTGCCGACCACCCACGAGTACTGTTCGGCCGAGATGTGGAGGTCGGCCATCAGCGTTGGCGCGGCGACGCCCAGCGTGCTGCGGGTGAGATAATTGATCACCGAGCCGAGCATGAGCAGCCCAATGATCCACCAACGCAGTCCGCGGAATTTGATCGGCATGGGGTAGCCCCGCACCGATCCGGGGTGCCGGGACCCGCCGATTTCGCGGGCGCTGCCGCCGAGGGGCGACCGCGCGCGTATTCTATCAATTGACAGCCGACCGGCCGGGCGCCGCCAGCTGCGCCCGGCCGTCGATGCTCAAGCGCGGGTCCGCGTGGCCTTCGGACGCATCGACGCGGCCCGGCGTCCCGCCGGGCTCTTTGCCGCAGCGGTCGAGCGCGAGCCGCGTCCCGACCGTGCGGCCCGGGTCCGGCTTCCCCGCATGCGGCGGGCCTTGCTCATCTTCGTTCGTCCGGAAGCCCGGCTGCGACCTGCCGAGCGCGATTTTCTTTTCGTTGTGGTTGCCATAACGCGCGATGGACCGCAGCCCGGGGAATTGGTGCGGGACCGATTGCGACATCACCGCGCCGGGACTCCCCGCGAAGCCGGCGCGCGGCCGGCCCCGGACGCGACCACCGGAGCGGACCCGGCCATCTGACGGGTCGAAACCTCGCGCGTTGTTCGCCGCAAAATCGGGCGCACGTTCACAACGTCGATCGCCAGCGCCCGTCTGGCACGGGCACTGTCGCCTTCATCACCCATGCACCCTCGATCCTTTCACCGAACGGCCGGCATTGCGGCCTTGTCACTCGCGCTCGTGCTCCCGGCCCTCGTGAGCAGCGCGCAACCTGCTCCCGGCGCCGCGGGCGAACCGCCGACCTCGTGGATCGATCCCGACACCGGCCACCGCGTGATCCGGCTGACGCGCGAGCCGGGCTCCGACAGTTTTTATTTCAACGTCAACGGCTACACGCCCAACGGAAAGGAGCTGGTCTACACCACGCCCGAGGGCATCTCGGTCCTGAATCTTGCGACCCACGCCGCGCGCCCCGTCGTGACGGGGCCCCGTGGCAGCATCCGGGCGATCGTGGTCGGGCACCAGACGCCGACCATCTACTACACGAAGAAGACCGACCAGCCCCACGTGCTGGCGCTCTGGGCGACGAACATCGACACGGGAGACACCCGGAAGCTCGCCGACCTGCCGCGACGCGCGTCGCTCAACACCATCAACGCCGATGAAACCCTCGGCGCCGGGACGTTCATCGAGGGCGACGCGAATGCCGGCGGAGCCTATGATGGCACGGTCGCGACCGGCCACATGGGCGACAAGAATCTCGGCGAGCCCATCAACAAAGGCGAGATGATGGCGCGACGCCTCGCCGCCAGGTTGCCGATGACGATGTTCACGATCGACCTGCGCACCGGCGCGGTGAAGCACCTGCTCGAGCACAGCACCGACTGGCTGAACCACCTGCAGTTCTCACCGACGGACCCGACACTGTTGATGTACTGCCACGAGGGAATGTGGCAGCTGGTGAATCGGATCTGGACGATCCGGACGGACGGCACGCAGAACGAACTTGTCCATCAGCGGATCATGAAAATGGAAATCGCCGGGCACGAATGGTGGGGCGCCGACGGCAAGACCGTTTTCTACCAGCTGCACTTTCCCCGCGGCGGCCGCACGTCGTTCATCGCCAGCTACAATGTCGAAACCGGCAATCGCGTCTGGCTGGAGTACAGTGCCCTGCACGAGTCCTCGATCCACGACAATTCGTCCCCCGACGGAAAGCTGTTCTGCGGCGATGGTGACCGCCAGAATCCCTGGATCTTCCTCTTTCACCCGGTGCTGGTGAAGGACCGCGGCACGCTCGGGAAGAACCTGATCCAGGGCGGGTATCTGGAGGCCGAGAAACTGGTGAACATGTCGAAGCACAATTACCGGCTGGAGCCGAATCCGAGCTTCACGCCCGACATGACGTACATCGTTTTTCGGTCGAACATGTTTGGACCCGACTACGCGTTCGCGGTCGAGATCGCCAAGGCGCGGTAACCAAACCCCCGCCGGCGAACCATTCTCGTCGCGCGAAGCTTCCGTCCGCCCTCGGGAACGGTGCCCCTTCGTGCGACGGCTGAAGCCCCGCGTCCCGTCACCGGGCCGCGGGCATCGTGATCATCAACGGCGCCGGCAGGTTCGCGGGCAGCGCGTGCACGGTCGCCGTCGCGCTGCGCAGCCCGGCGGCGGTCACCGTCACCTGGAGATCACCGGGCGTTTGGGTGGTTTGCACGAGGCCGAGACACCTCCCGTCGAAGGCATGCCGCTGCGGTCCCTGGTAGCTTTCGTGACTCGCGGGGTCCCCGTTGTCGACCCCGAGCAGAACGCCCGGACCGGACACCGCAAACGTGAGGAGTTGCCCGGCGCCCGGAACAACGGTCCCGGCCGAATCGACCACCTTCACCGTGACATGCGCCACGTCGTCACCGTCCGCCTGAAGGTGCTCGCGGTCGACCGCGACGGCGAGCGCCGCCGCCGGACCGGCCGTGCGGACCTCCGTCTCGGCGACCTTCCGCCCGTCCTTCCAACCCACCGCCTTGAGCACGCCGGGCGCATACGGCACGTCCCATGACAAGTGCAGGTCCGCGGTCGTGGGGAACACGGGCGGTTTCTCGTAGCTGTTCCAGCCGCCCTTGGTTCCCGCCCGGGGAAACTCGCGGGCCTTTGCGCCGAGGCTGCGACCGTTCAGCGTCAGCTCGACCACGTCACAGTTGGTGTAGGCCAGCACCGGAATGATCTGTCCCTCGCGTCCGGGCCAGTTCCAGTGCGGGAGCAGATGCAGCACCGGCTGGTTCGTGAAGATGCTCTGAAACAGGTAATAGCTGTCCTTCGGGAAACCGCAGGTGTCCAGGGCGCCGCTGAACGATCCCTTGTACGGCCAGCGCGCCTCTCCGAGGTAGTCGATGCCGGTCCACATGAAATGTCCCGTGTCGTACGGATGCGTGAGCGCGAACTTCCACAGTTGCTCGACGCGGATGGGACCGGACGCATACATGGCGCGCTCCGGCGTGCCCGCCGACATCGCCCGGAACGGGTACACCCCGCGAATTCCGCCGAGCCCCACGTCCTCGGTGCCGACGAACCGCCGCGTCGGATACTCGATCCGGTCGGGTTCGAAGTATCGCTCCCGCCGGTCCAGCCAGCGGTCGACGTAGTTGTAGCCGACCACATCCAGCAGGTCCGTGAAGGCGGCGGGGGCGGGGCCCCGGTCGGTGAACACGTTGTCCATCGCCGCCGTCACCGGCCGCGTCGGGTCCTCGCGATGACAGGTCTCGACCAGCGGCCGCAGGATCTCGGCGCCGTTCGGCGCGCGCTGTTCACCGATTTCGTTGCCCACGCTCCACAGCACGACGCAGGGATGATTGCGATCCCGCTGGATCATCTCCGTGAGGTCCGCCTGCGCCCAGGACGGGAAATATTTCGAATACCCCGCCTGGATCTGGGGCTTCATGATCGTCCATTCGTCGAACGCCTCGTCGAGGACGAGGAATCCGAGCCGGTCGCACAGGTCGTAGAATTCCGGCGCCATGGGATTGTGGCTGCACCGGATCGCATTGCACCCCATCGCCTGCAGCAGCCGGAGCCGCCGTTCGAGGACCGCCTCGGGCACCGCCGCGCCCACGGCCCCGGCATCGTGGTGCAGGCAGACTCCGAGCAGCTTGATGGGCTCGCCATTCAGGAGAAGCCCGCGGCTGGCATCGAACACCACCGAGCGGATGCCGAATCGCGTCTCCACCTCATCTGTGACCTGTGCTCCCCTCCGGACGGTGGTCCGCAGCGTGTAGAGAGCCGGGGAACGCGGCGACCAGAGGTGCGGTGACGCAATCCGGATGACCTGCGCCGCACCGGCGGGCGCCACGTCTTCGCCAACCCCCACGACGCGACCGTCCGGGTCGATGACTTCGTTGCGCACGGTGATCGTCGCAAACGAGTCGGTGGCGTCGACCACGTTCGAAACCACGCGAACGGCCGCCTCCGCCGCGGACACCTCCGGCGTCGTGATCTGCGGATCCCACCGCGCGAGGTGGACCCGTCCCGTGGCGGTGAGCCAGACGTGGCGGTAGATGCCGGATCCGGAGTACCACCGGCTGGCCGGCTGCGCCGAGTTGTCGACGCGGACCGCGATGACGTTTGGTTCGCCACCGTACCTCAGGTGGGAGGTCAGCTCATAGCCGAACCCGGTGTATCCGTACGGATGCGAGCCCAGATGATGTCCATTGATCCACACGTCGCTGTTCATGTACACCCCATCGAACTCGATCCGGATGATCCGGCCCCGCATCGCCTCGCGCACCGCAAAGGTCTTCCGATACCATCCGATTCCCGTCGGCAGGTAGCCGCCGGGGCCGCCCGAGGGCGCCTGTTCGTCGTACGGCCCCTCGATGCTCCAGTCGTGCGGCACATTGAGCCGGCGCCAGGCCGCGTCGGAGAAGCTGGGGAGCGCTGCACCGGCCGGGTCGCCCTTCAGAAACCGCCAGTCGGAATCGAAGTTCTCGCGAATCCGGGGCGGATCGTTGGCGAACGCCCGGGACACCATCACGACCAACAGCACGGCGGAAACGAGAATCGCCCGCGCGGAGCGACGCACGAGGGGGTACAACATGGGGCCAGCATGCAGGGGTTTTCACCGGGCGAAAACCTTTTGATGTCGTTCCACGCGGGAATTTCGGCCTACGGTGGAAGCCCGTCCCATGCCGCTCAGCCATCACCGCCTCGCCTCCTGGTACGTTCAGCTGGCGCAGCAACTGGAGGCCGGCCTGCCGTTCGCCGATGCTCTCCGGTCGATTCATGCATCGGGTTCGTTCGGCCGGGTGGTCGCCCGGATGGCCGGCCGGATCGATCAAGGCGGCAATGTCGATGACGCCCTGCGCGAGGCCGCCGCGTCGCTGCCGGCGTCGGATCAGCTCGTGTTGTCCGCCGCCGGCGAGGCGGGGCGTCTGCCGCAGACGCTGCGCCATCTCGCCTCACGCCACCAGCAACTCAGCGCGGCCCAGCTCCGGATCGCGCTGGCCTGTGCCTACCCGCTCGGAATCCTCCATCTGGGGCTGCTGCTGCTGCCCGTGGTCCGAATGATCGACTGGCAGAAGGGATTCCACTGGGACGCGATGGCCTATGCCCGAGGGCTGGCGGAAACGCTGATCCCGCTGTGGCTCCTCCTCGGCGTGCTCGTGTTTCTGGCGCGGCGTCACAGCCCGATCCTCCGCAGCATCGGCCGGCTCATGCCGGCACTGGGAAGCTACCTCAAGGCCCAGGCCCTCGCCGACCTGTCGTTCACGCTCCGCGGTTTTCTCGAAGCCGGCGTCCCGGTTGGCGACGCCTGGGCAGCCGTGGGTCTGGTGTCCCGGTCGCCCGAACTGAGGCACGCCGCCGAAGCCATGGCGGCGGTGGTCGAACAGGGGCAGGCCCCGGGCACCCGGCTGCCGTCGTGGCCCTGTTTCCCCCCCGAATTTTCCTCCCAGTATCGGACGGGCGAAACGACGGGCCAGCTCGAGGCCAACCTCCATCGCCTGGGTGAGCAGTATCAGGATTCGGCGAACCGGGCCCTGACGCTCGCCACGATGCTCTACCCCGCCCTCATGTTCCTCGTCGTCGCGGGTGGCGTCGTCTACTTCGTGATCTCGATTTACTCTGGCTATCTCACGATGCTCACGAAGCTGGCGCAGTAACTCCGCGCCGACATTGCTGCCTTGTTACTTGCGCGGCGCTCCGTTTATACTGCGGACATGGTCCGCGCGTTTTCCACCCTCGGATGTCCAGAATCCGACCTGCGCAGCGCGGTTGCTCTCGCGAAGCGCTTCCGCATCGACGGGCTCGAACTCCGGGCCCTCGCCGACACGGTCAATCTCCCGACGTATTTTGCGTCGGAACACGGCTCGCCGGAGGGATTCGGCGCGGCGATGCAGGACCAGCTGGTGCCGGTTGTGGCGCTGGACACCTCGCTGCACCTGGCCGAGGCCAAGGGGCCGGATCGCGAGCAGTTTCTCGCGTTCATTCCGTGGGCAGAAGCGGCGGGAGTCCGCTGGCTGCGGGTCTTCGACGGCGGCGCCAAAATGGGCGAACGCGCCGCCATCGCCGCCGCGGCGGCCACCGTGCACTGGTGGCGGGAAGTCCGGAGTGACGGCAATCTTCGCGTCGACGTCATGGTCGAAACGCACAACCGCTTTTTCACCGCCGCGACCGTGAAGCGGTTTCTCCATGCGGCGCCCGACACGGCCATCCTCTGGGATGCCCATCACACGTGGCGGCAGGGCAACGAGGATCCCGTCACGACCTGGCACGAGATCGGGGCGCACGTCGTCCACATCCACGTGAAGGACAGCATTCCCGTCGCCACGTCGACACATCCCTACAAGTACGTGCTGCCGGGCGCCGGCGAATTCCCGATGGCGCCGCTGCGGGACGCCCTCGCCGCCGACAAATTCGCCGGCACGTTGAGCCTCGAGTGGGAGCGGCTCTGGCACCCTGAACTTCCGCCGCTGGACGAGGCGCTGAAGTTCGCCGCCGAACACCGCTGGTGGTAAGCCGGACGCGGAGCGCGCGGGAGCGTGACGCTCCCGCCGCGCGGGCGTTCCCCCCGTCCGGGTGCCACGCCCGAAGTTTTGCCGAATCGGTTTGCGCCGCCCCGGGCGAGCGACTCCCTTCCTCTTCCCTCCGACGTTGCTGTTCCCTGCATGAACCCGGTTGAACTCGCCCAATTCCTGAAAGCCCGCGTGCGAACCGTGCGCGACTGGCCCAAGCCCAAGGTCAACTTTCGCGACGTGACCACGCTCTTCGCCGACGCGGAGGCGTTTCACCTGATCGTGCGGGCGCTGGCGGCTGAGGCGCGGCGGATGCGCGTGCACCGCATCGCGGCCGTCGACGCACGCGGCTTCATCCTGGGCGGCGCCGTCGCGTACGACGTCCGGCTGCCGTTCACCCTGGTGCGGAAGAAGGGCAAGCTGCCCTACAAAACCGTGTCGGCCGAGTACGATCTCGAGTACGGTTCGGCCACGATCGAGATCCACGCCGATGCCTGTGCGCCCGGCGATCGCGTGCTGATCGTCGACGACCTGATCGCGACGGGGGGCACGCTCCTCACTGCCGCGCGCCTGTTTCAGCAACTCGGCGGAACGGTCGCCGGCGTCGCCGCGGTGATTGATCTGCCGGAGCTGGGCGGATCGGCGAAACTCCGCGCCGCCGGTCTGTCGGTCCAGACGTTGTGCGAATTCGCCGAGACGGAATGACCGCGGAGCTGACGCCCGAGACTTGAGGGGCATGCCTGCACGGGCTTTGCTCGGGGCCCTTCCCCATGAAGCTCACGATCTGGTGCAACGCGAAGTTCTCGGATGCGGACACCCGGCTCCTCGCCGAGGGAACCCGGATGCACCACCTGGTGTTTTCCGCCTCCACGTCCGCGAACGTCCTGCAGGCCGGGAAGCCGGACCCCGCGCTGGCGGACGCCGACATCGCCTTCGGCCAGCCCGACCCGGCGCAATGCCTCGCGCTCGAACGCCTGCGCTGGGTCGAGGTGACGACGGCGGGCTACTCCCGGTACGACACGGCGGAGTTTCGCGAAACGTTTCGCGAACAGCGGCGGGTATTTACCAACATGTCGGAGGTGTTTGCCGATTCGTGCGCCCAGCATGTCCTCGCCATGATGCTCGCGCTCGGACGCCAGCTCCTGCCCTCGTATCGCGACCAGCTCTCCGACCAGTCGTGGCACTATGCGGAACGCCGTTATGATTCCCGCCTGCTCGGCGGACAAACGGTCCTCCTGCTCGGCTACGGCGCAATCGGGCGGCGGCTGACCGAGCTCCTCGCACCCTTTCACCTCAACATCCTCGCCGTGCGCCGGCAGACCCGGAGCGAACGCGGCGTGCGGATCATTCCGGAGGAGGCGGTGAGCAGCGCGCTGGGCGAAGCGGACCATATCGTGAACCTCCTGCCGGAAAACGAGAGCACGCGAAACTACGTCAACGCGCGGAGGCTCGCCTGCGTCCGGCCGGGCGCCCGGTTCTATAATGTCGGCCGCGGCACCACGGTCGACGAGCCGGCGCTGGTCCAGGCGCTCCAGTCCGGCCGGATCGCCGAAGCCTACCTCGATGTGTTCACGGTCGAGCCGCTTCCTCCGTCCGATCCGCTCTGGAAGGCGCCGAACTGCTATCTCACGCCGCATACGGCCGGGGGGCGCCGTGACCAGGACACCGCCATCGTGCGCCATTTTCTCCGGAATCTCGATGCGTTCATGAAGGACGAACCGATGGTGGACCGGGTCGTCTAGCGCGCCTAGCTCCGCTCAGAGCTGGAGGTCCAGAGCCGAGAGCAACTCCACTGCGACCTGTCTTGGTGATCGGGATCGCCTGACCCCGCCTCAATTGATTTTGCACTGGCCCGGATCGGCGGGGTCGGCGACCCCGCCCTGCTATATCGCGTGTCCCAGCCGATCAGCGCGCCGCTGAAAATAATTCGAGTTCTCCGGAATATACTCCCCGGGCCGCGCTCTTATGCACGTCCCTGACGAACGTCCGTTTGTCCGGGCGTTCACAATCAGATTCCATATACCTCATGAACAGATCCACCCGTCTCCTCATTACCGCCGCGGCGCTCGCCGGGCTCTATAGCGGCTCACTGGCCTCGCGTGCTTACGCCGCGGACGAACAGGCCGGGCAAACCGACACGTCGAAGCAGATGCCGAAGGACAAGAGCAGCTGCAACGGCAAGAGCGGCTGCAAGGCCGCCACCGCCACGCCGGAGAAGTCCAGCTGCAGCGCGAAATCGAGCTGCAAGGCGAAGTCCAGCTGCAAGGCCAAATCGAGCTGCAACGGCAAGAGCGGCTGCAGCGCGAAATCGGGTCAGTCCACGGACACGAAAAAGTCCGGCTGATTTCCCGTTAACCGCCCGGTCGGCGACTCCGCCGGCCGGGCGGTTCCTTTTCCAGCGCGGCCGGCGACCGGCGCGCCTCCGCCCCCCGACCGTCACTTCATCCCGTCCGTCTCCCGCCCCTCATGCCCGCCAACCGTTTCAACGCCCACACCGATTATGGTATCGGCATCGGCCTGCGCGTCCCGCATTACGCGCACATCCTCGAGAAGAAACCGGTCGTCGACTGGTTCGAGATCATCTCGGAGAACTACCTGGTTGACGGGGGCCGCCCACTCGAGGTCCTCGACGACATCCTCGAGCAATACCGCGTCGTGCAGCACGGCGTCTCGCTCTATTTCGGCTCGGCCGACCGGCCCGACCGCACGCATCTCAAACGCCTCAAGGCGCTCGTCAAACGCACGCGCACGCCGTGGCTCTCGGACCACCTCTGCTGGGGCAGCGTGGACGGCACGTACACGCACGATCTCCTGCCGATGCCCTATACGTTCGCCGCGGCGAAACGGACGGCGGAAAAAATCCGCCACGTGCGCGACTATCTCGAGGTGCCGATCTGCGTCGAAAACGTCTCGAGCTACGCCGAGTTCCACGTCAGCGAGATGACCGAGTGGGAGTTTCTCACCGAGGTCGTCGAACAGGCCGACTGCGGAATCCTCCTCGACGTGAACAATATTTATGTCTCGTCCCGGAACCACGACTTCGACCCGTACGCGTACATCGACGGGGTCCCGCACCACCGCGTCGGGCAGATGCACGTGGCCGGGCACACCAAGTTCGAGAAGTACATCCTGGATACGCACGACCATCCCGTCCTCGACCCGGTCTGGAAACTCTATGCCCACGCGATCCGCCGCTGCGGAATCACGGCCACCCTGCTCGAATGGGACGACAAGATCCCGTCGTTCGACGAAGTGCATCAGGAGGCGCTGAAGGCGAACCAGTTCATTGATGGTGCGCGCGCCGCCGCCTCGCCGCGCAAAGCGTCACGCCCGGCCGCCCGATGAAGTCCCGCCGCCAGTCCATGCCGGCCGCGCAACGCCCCTCCGCCGGCGCCAAGCCGGCCAGGTCCGCGGGCGCCCGGGCTGCGGGTCCCGTCGGAATGCCAGGACCGCCGGCCCATGCCCCCCGACGGTTGCGCAGCGTGGCGGACCTGCGGCAGCTCCAGCGGCTGATGACGCATGCGCTGGTCCGGCCGTTGGAGGGCGCGGACGATGCGATCGCGCGCCACTGGCCGGATGGCCGCACGTCCGCCGAGGTGGCGGCGGAATTCATCAAGCCAAACGACCGGCTGACATCGCTGGAGCGCCTCGAGATTTATGCCCGCGGCTACTGGTACCGGCTGATCGAATGCGTTTACGACGACTGCCCGGGACTTCGCGCCGCGCTCGGCGACCGCAGATTTTCGGCGCTTTCGCGGGCGTATCTGGCGAAATACCCGTCGCGGTCGTTCAACCTGAGCGAACTCTGCGAGCGGCTGCCGCAGTTCATCGCGGAGGAACCGCATTGGACGGCGCCGCACACGGAATTTGCCCGGGCGATCGCCCGGTTCGAGCGGGCGCAGACGGTCGCCTTCGAGGCGGCGTCGCTGCCGCCGGTCACGGCCGACGACCTGGCCGCATCCGCCCCCCACCGGCTCCGGTTGACGCTGCAACCGCACGTCTCACTGCTCGCGCTGGACTGGCCGATCGACGACTTCGTGATTGCGGTGAAGGAGCGTGACGCGCTCCGCCGCGAGGCTTCGAACGCCGTCGGTGAGTCCGCGCCCCGTGCGGCCCGGCGGCGGGTGGCCCGCCCCCGCCGGCAGCCGGTGCACCTCGTGGTCCATCGATTTCAGAACCGGCTGTTTTACAAGCGGCTCACACCACCCGCGTTCGCCGTGCTGGAGGCACTGGCCGCCGGACGGACCGTGGCACAGGCGGTTTCCGCCGCCGGCCGAGCCGTCCGCGCCGAGGACGTGCGGGACTGGTTCACCACCTGGTCCCGGCTGGGCTGGCTTTGCCGCCGCACCGGCGCGACGCGTTTCCCGCACCGGCGTCCCGCCGCATGACTTACCCCCCCGCCCGATGAATCCAAACGCCCTCTCCCTCCGCCTCGCGCGCATCCTCGCCGCTGGTTCCAGCGCCGCCCAATCCGTCCTGCTCCTGGTCATCAGACTCTGGTGGGGATGGTCGTTCTTCCTGACCGGCAAGGGCAAGCTGCTGCATCTCGACCAGACCGCCGATTATTTCGCGAGCCTGCATATTCCCCTCGCGAAACCGAACGCCCTGGCCGCCGGGACGGTGGAATGCCTCGGCGGCCTCCTGCTCATGCTGGGCCTCGGCTCGCGCCTCGCCGCGATCCCGCTGACCTTCACCCTGGCGGTCGCGTACGCCACCGCGGAACAGGATGCGCTGCGCTCCATCTTCACCGATCCCGACAAGTTCACTTCCGCGACACCGTTTCTTTTCCTCTTCGCCGTGCTCGTGGTGTTCGCATTCGGCCCGGGAAAAATCTCGCTCGACGAACTTCTCGCCCGGCGCGGTCACCGCCGCGGCACCTTCGCCGGCGCCGAGTCGCAGGTTCCGGCCGTCGCGCGATGATTGCCGGAGCCGCCGGCCCGCCCGCGGCGGCTTGAATTCGGCCGCCTCGGCGCCGACTCCGCGGACCTCAGGCCTTCACGACCTTTGTGCCCGCAATCAGGTCGTGGATACACCGCCGATCCGCGCGGAAGATGTAGCAGGAGTCGACGACGAAGAACACGAACCCGAGCAGCGGGATGATGTTCAGGATCGTGGTGATCAGCCCGGGAACGAACCAGCGCAGGGCCACCGCCCGGCCAAATCCGGGGTTGCCCTCGTCGAGCGCGCGCACAATCCGAATCCCCAGGAGCAGCTTGCCGACCGTCTGTCCGCGCGTGGTCAGCAGCCAGGCCTGCACCACCAGCAGCAGCAAACCACCCGCCGAAATGACGAGCCAGCCGGGGGTGTTCGAGGCGGTGACGAGGTCGTTGAGGTTCCCCTCGCCGGACAGCAGTGAACGAACGACGGCAAACCCGACCATGACAAGCCCGGGCAGGATGCAGAGGAAGGCGAGCACGTTGTCGAAAAACCACGCCCCGAGCCGCGCGCCGCGTTCGGCCAGCGGCGATTCGGAGCTTTGAATCGGCGGCGGCACGTCCGTCGGCGCCGAAAATTCCGGGAAATCGCCGAGGCGCTGCCACTCTTCCGAGCCGAGCGCCCGGGCCTTGGTGTCGAGGTTGGCACGCCCGGCCGTGATCCAGGCGCGGATCTGGCTCGCCGACGCCGGGCCGTATTCTCTGCCGTCGCCACCAATGATCGTGAACATGGGGGGCAACGAAGCAACCCGCAGGCGTGCCGTCAATGCGCCTGAACCATCGGAAAATCCTCGCCCACGTTCCCCGGGAGTCCGGGCCTCCGCGGGTTCACCGCGGCAGTTCGACCCGGCGGTCGGCCGGATCCTCGTTGGGACGAAAGAACAAGGCCGTGTGTCCGACCGCGCCGACGCATGCGCAGGACAACCGGGCCGCGATCGACTCGCACCCGGCGGCGCGGACGTCGCGATCCGCGCCGACAAACCGGATCTTCACGAGCTCACCGGCGCGCAGCAGCCGATCCAGTTCCGCGGCCACGGCGGGCGTAAGCCCGTCACGTCCCAGCTTGAGCGACGGCGTCAGCCGCTGGCCGAGACCGCGAAGAAAGGCGCGCTGGGCGCCCGTGAGCGAAACAGGATCCATCGCCAGAACGATTCCGTGAGGTCGGATGGTTTTTCAACCCCCAATCTCGCCGGATGAGGGGGCAAACGTGTCCAGCGGAAGCTCGCGCCACGCACCGGAAGTGAGGTCCCCCAGCTCGAGCGAACCGAACCGGATCCGTTGCAGCTCCGTCACCCCGCACCCCGCGGCCGCGAACATGCGGCGCACCTGGTGGTAGCGTCCCTCCGTCAGCGTCACCTCCGCCTCGCGCGGTCCGAGGATCCGGAGATCCGCGGGCGCACAGGGGGCGGATTCACCGTGCAGCACGAGGGTGCCGGCGGCGAAAAGCGGCACCAGCTCGGGGCGGAGCTCCGCATCGACGACGGCCCGATAGACCTTGGGCACCTTGTGGCGCGGTGACGTCAGCCGATGAACCAGCGGCGATTGGTCGGTAAGGAGCAACAGTCCCGTCGTCTCCTTGTCGAGCCGGCCGATGCTGGTCACCGGCGGATTGCGCCGACGCCAGCGCTCCGGAAGCAGCGAATAGACATTCGGGCCCTCGCGCTCGTCGTGCGAACAAACCAGTCCGGCGGGCTTGTTCAGCAGCAGCAGCAGGCCCGCCGGATGATCCAGCGGTGCTTCATCCACGCGCACGGTGGCCGGATCCACCCGTTGCGCCGGATCCTTGGCCGGAACGCCGGCCACCGAAACGCGCCCCGCGGCGACGAGATCATGCGCCTCGCGGCGGCTCCCGTATCCCAGGCTCGCAAGAATCTGATCCAGACGACGCATTCCCCATCGCGTCAGGACAGGCCAGAAATCCCAAGCGGAAAAACCCGCCGCCGCTCACGAAACCCGCGCGCAATGCGACCGCCCCGGCGGCCAATCGAAGCGTTTGCCGCGCCGGCCCGGAGAATTCAATTTGGTATGCATTTCTTGCTTCGGCGAAGGTGCGGAGCATGGGTCCACGAGCGAATTTCCCAGCGAAAAACCGGAATTCCGCCGGGCACCATCAAATTGCGTTATAAGTTAAATACCCCTACAGGTTGTGGATTGACGATGCCGGCGGCACAAGCCGTAGTGGCACCCCGCCTCCCATGTGTCTCGTGTCAGTGTGTTGGCGGCACGCTGGCAATCCGTCGCGGCCCATGTATTTCCGTTCTCTCCATTTTTCGATCCAGACCGGCGCGGCCCACCTCGCCCACGCCGGTGGTGACGGTCGGTTGAGGAACGCGAAGTCGTCCCCGCGCCGCGATCTGCGGACGCCCGTGGCGGCAAGCCCGGGCCCCCGGCCTTGATAATCCGCTCCGATCCCGCGGCTCTGCCGTTGCCGCCCCGTCCGTGATGACCACCAGCCAAAAGCCCACCCAATTTTCACCTCTCGCATGAATTCCACTGCACCAACCAACGCCGCGGCCGCGCGGGCCTCCGCCCGGCTGCATGGCGCTCACCTGCTTAACCGCGCGATCCCGGCGGACGCCCGCATGGTCGTGAAGCGCGACGGTTCGAAAGTGCGTTTCGACCTGAACAAGGTCACCCGCGCGATCGCCCTCGCGTTTCACGAAGTCCGGACGGACAACGCCCCCAACCCCTACCGGGAGGACATCCTGGCCTGCTTCGGACTGGAAAGCGAAGCGTTCATCGAGGTCACGAACATTTCGGCCGGGGTCTCGCAGATGCTCGAGCTCTATTACCGTGACGGCCGCCACCCGACCATCGAGCAGGTGCAGGATGCGGTGGAAAAGGGCATCGCCGCCGCCGGCCACTGGGATGTTGCCCGCGCCTTCGTCCTTTACCGCGCGCGCCAGTCGGAGCGCCGGGTCGTGCACTACGCCGACAACGGTCTCGCGGACTACATCGCGATGGCCAAGTACGCGCGGTACCGGCCCGAACTCGGCCGCCGCGAGATCTTTGCCGAGGGCGTCGAGCGCGTCCGCGACATGCACCTGACCTTTTTCCGGGAGAAACTCGACCGCACCGTCGGCGAAGGCCTGGCGCCGGAAGTGACGCAGCTCGCCGGGAGCCACGCGGAAATGCTCTCGAACATGCTCGGCGGCCGGGCGCTGAAACAGATCATCCAGGATGCGTTCGCCCAGGTCGCCGCGAAGAAGGTGCTGCCCAGCATGCGGTCGATGCAGTTCGGCGGCGACGCGATCCTCAGGAACCACAGCCGGATGTTCAACTGCAGCTTCTCGAACGTCGACCGGCTGGATTTCTTCCGCGAATATTTCTTCCTGCTCCTCAGCGGCTGCGGCGTCGGCTTCTCCGTGCAGAAACACCATGTCGCGATGCTGCCGGCGCTGCCGGCGCGGCCGGCCGAGAACGAACTGCCGGTGTGGCACTTCGCCATCCAGGACACCATCGAGGGCTGGTCCGACGCGCTCGACGCCCTGGTCCGGTCGTTCTACGAGGGCCGGAAGATCGAGTTCAATTACTCGGCGATCCGTCCGCGGGGCGCGCCGCTCAAGACCTCCGGCGGAAAGGCTCCCGGGCACCTGCCGCTGAAGAAGGCGCTCAGCCGGGTGGAGGACATCCTCGAACAGGCCGCGGGTCGCGCGCTGCGTCCGATCGAGATTTACGACATCAACATGTTCGTCGCGAAGGCCGTCCTCGCGGGCGGCATCCGGCGCTCGGCCACGATCTGCCTCTTCTCGCCTGACGACGAGGAGATGATGAACGCGAAGACGGGCAACTGGTTCGACAAGCACCCGCAGCGCGCCGCTTCGAACAACTCGGCCGTGCTGGCGCGCAGCGACAAGACGGCGGAGCATTTCCGGAAGCTCTTCCGCGCCCAGAAGGAATTCGGCGAACCCGGTTTCTATTTCTGTGATCATCCCGATGCCGGCTGCAACCCGTGCGCGGAGATCGCCCTGCTCCCGGTCGTGAACTGGGAACTCTCGGCCCAGGAACTGAGCGGGCTCTATCGCTGGGGCTACAAGGGCGACCTGCCCGGCACCGTCCGCCTCTCGGGTTTCCAGCACTGCAACCTGACGACGATCAACGGCCAGGCCGCGACGTCGGAGGCGGCATTCATGCGCGCCTGCATCTCGGCGACGGTCATCGGCACGCTCCAGGCAGCCTACACCGACATGCCGTACCTCAGCCCCGTCACGCGGTTGCTGAACGAGCACGATGCCCTGCTCGGGGTGTCGATTTGCGGGTTCATGGACAATCCGACGGTCCTGTTCGATCCCGAAATCCTGACCAAGGGCGCCAAGCTCTGCCGGGCGACGAACAAGCTCGTGGCCGAACTGATCGGAATCCGCCCCGCGGCCAAGATCACCACCACCAAGCCCGAGGGCACCGCTTCGCTCCTCCTCAACGCCGCGTCCGGAATCCATCCGCACCACTCGCGCTGCTATTTCCGCCGGGTCCAGGCGAACCGCCGCGAACCGGTGTATGCCTTCTTCAAGCAGGCGAATCCGCAGATGACGGAAGTCTCGGTCTACAATCCGGAAACCGACGACGTGATCACGTTCCCGATCGAGGCGCCGAAGGGCGCGATCCTGCGCAAGGATCTGAACGCGGTCCAGTTCCTCGAACTCGTGAAGCTCGTCCAGCAGTACTGGGTGATCCCCGGCGGCGACCTCGATTCGCGCTCGCCCGACCTGCATCACAACGTCTCGAACACCTGCACGGTGCGGCCGGACGAATGGGAGGAGGTGGCGAACTTCATCTGGACCAACCGCCGGTTCTTCACCGGCATCTCGCTGCTCCAGGATGCCGGTGACAAGGTTTACGCCCAGGCGCCCCGCGAGGAGGTCACCACGGAAGCCGACATCGCGCGATGGAACTCGCTGCGCCCGGCCCGGGTCGACTACACCCTCATGCGCGAGGCGTCGGACGAAACGGAACTGAAGGAAACCGTCGCGTGCGCCGGCGGCGCGTGCGAAATCATTCGCTGACCCCACCCCAGGCCAGCTGTAAGAACAAGTGGAGCCCGGCCCGACGGCCGGGCTCCTTTTTTCGGCTCGCCGCAACGATGCTCGCGGGCACGTTCCGTTATGTGCTGCGAACCTGCCAGTCCGGTTTCGAATCGCTCCTTTCCCGGGAGCTCGGGGACCTGCATGGCTGCACCAGCATCGAGATGGGACCCGGCTGGGTGCGCTGCACGGCCGGTCCGGCCGCGACGGGGGCCGTCCCGGCCGGCGAACGGCTCCGGCTCGAGACGCCGCTGGTGTTCGCGCATCTTTCGCTCATCGAACCGGTCGAGCTCCGCGGCGATTCGGTCAACGCCCTCGCCGGCCAGATCGCCGATTTCCTGCTGACCAAACTGCGCGGCGAACGGATCGAGGCGGGCTGGCCCTGCGTCTGGATCGGACCCGGCGAAGTCATCGGACTGGGCCGGCGGATCGCCGCCGTCGAGGGCGCCTTTCGCGACCTGTTGAAACGCCGGCTCGCCCGCGTGGCGCGGCTCGCGAGCGATGAGATTCCGCGCACCGTCGGCGCCGCCCGGGGCTTGTTCGTGCATTTCGCCGATTTTGGCCGGGCCTTTGTCGCGCGTGAAGCGTTCATCCACGGACAGCGCCGGATGGCGGACGACCCGCTGGCGCCCTCGCGCTCGTACCTGAAGGTCGAGGAGGCGTACCTCATCCTCGGCCGGCCGCCCGCCGGCCATGAAACCGTGTGTGACCTGGGCGCGGCGCCCGGCGGATGGAGCTACAGCGCGGCGAAGCACGGCGCCCGCGTCGTCGCGGTCGACAACGGCCCCCTCAAGGGCGGGGCGCTCGACCATCCGCTGATCGAGCATCGGCGGGAGGACGCGTTCCGGTTCGCCCCGCCGGAGGGCAAACCGTTCGACTGGCTTTTCTGCGACATGGTCGAGGAGCCGCATCACGTGCTGCGAAACATCGTGGCGCCGTGGCTGGCCCAGCGATGGTGCCGCCGTTTCGTCATCAACCTGAAATTCGGCCGCGTCGACGCCATTGGGCTGCTGCGCGAGTTGCGGGCGGCCAGCTCGCCGTTCACCGCCCACGCGCCGGACGCGCGCATCCGCCACCTCTTCCATGACCGCGAGGAGGTCACGGTCACCGGGGAGCTCCGCTCATGAAACCCGCCGACCTGAAGATCTGCGGTCTGGCGGCGGTGCGGGCCCGATTCGCCCACGACGCCGGCTCGATCCAGCGCCTGTATTTCGATTACGCGACCGGGCGGAAAATCGGCGTGATGTGCCGGGCCCTGGCTGCGGCCCGCAAGGTTTATCGCTGCGTCGAATCCGCCGAACTGGAGAAGATCGCCGGCTCCGTGCACCATGGCGGCATCGTCGCGGTCGTGTCCGCCGCGCCCCTCCCCAGCCCGGCGCCGGCGGATGTCGCGCGCTGGACGGCGCATCGGTCGCCCCTGCTCGTGCTCGATCGCGTCGGCAACGCCCACAACCTGGGCGCGATCGCCCGGACCGCGGCGTTCTTTGGCGTGGCGGCGATCGTGCTGCCGGCCGATCCCGCCGCCGCGGTGCCCGGCGACGCCGCCTACCGTGTCGCCGAAGGCGGGCTGGAGGCGATCGGGGTGTTTCGCGTGCCCGAACTCCCGGCCTTCCTCCGCAATCTGGCCTCGGCCGGATACGAGGTCATCGGCGCGGCGACGCGAAGCGGACGCGTCCCGGCACGGTCCGCCAGTGGCGTGCGTCCGCCCGTGGCCCTGGTCCTGGGAAACGAAGAGCAGGGACTGTCTCCGGCCGTAGCGAAGGCCTGCACGCACCTCGTCACCATTCCGGGTCGGGGCAAGGTGGAATCGCTCAACGTCTCCGTCGCCGCCGCCGTCCTGATGTGGGAGTTCGTCGGCCGCGGGCCACACTGACGGCCGGGTCGCCGCCCCCCGGACTATCGTACCGCGAGCGCAGTCACCCGAAACGCCGTCGCCCCGACGAGCGCGAGCAGGAGCACGACCGTGGTGTTCACCACGATCGCGCACCAGAATCGGAACGGCGTGGCGGCATACGAGATGCGTCTGCCCCGGCCGAACAGTGCGCGTTCGAAACTCGTCTCGCCGGCGGCGAGATCACGGCGGACGCGCCACGCGTTGAAGAACGCGAGCGCGAAAAACCCAATCCCGAGCAGGGACGTGACGTTCAATTCCATGTCATCGCGCGGCCGTCAGTTCCACCACCTCACCGGGCCGGGTGGCGATGTCATAGGCGTACTCCGCCGGCGTCGAATCGGACGCCACCTTGGCCTCGCGGGACACGAGTACGGCCGGGGCCGGTGGGAGGAAGAACAGCGGGTTGGGATTCGCACCGGTCGCCGCGGCCAGCGGTCCGGGTCCGACGCGCCGCAGGGGAACGCGGCTGCGAACGCGCAGGTTGCCCCCGAGTTCGGACCGGATCCGCACCTTCTGCAGATGTCCCTCTTGCCACGCGAGCGAGACGATTTCGAAACCGCCGCGGGCGCGCAGCCCCGTCACCCGTCCCGTCGGCCACAGGTCCGGCAGCGCCGGCAGCAGGTCGACCGCGCCGTCCTGGCTCTGCAGGAATAGCTCGGTCAGCCCGGCGGTGCATCCGAAATTGCCGTCGATCTGGAAAGGCGGATGGGCGTCAAAAAGATTCGGATACGTGCCGCCGCCGGTCTTCAGGCTGTTCTCGGTCGTGACCACCGGCCGGAGCTGATCCTGGAGCAGCTTCGCGGCATGGTTTCCATCCAGGAACCGGGCCCAGCACGCGACCTTCCACGCCATCGACCAGCCCGTCGCGATGTCGCCGCGAAACTCGAGCGACTGGCGGGCGGCGGCAAACAGGGCCGGCGTGCGCCGCGGCGAGATCTCGTTGCCGGGGAAGAGCGCGAAGAGATGGGAAATGTGCCGGTTGTGGTCGTGCGGATCGTCCCAGTCGTGCAGCCATTCCTGCAACTGACCGTACCGCCCGATCCGGAGCGGCGGCAGACGGTCGCGCAGGGCGAGGAATTTTTCCCGCAGCGCCGGATCGACGCCGAGCACCTGCGCCGCCTCCGCCGTGTTCGTGAAGAGCTCGAAGAGCAGCTCTGTGTCCATCGTCGCGCCGGCGGCAATCGCGATTTTCCCCTTCAGCCCCGGGGCCGGGTGCACATTCTCGGGCGACAGCGACGGGCTCACCACGAGCCAGTGGTGGGTCGGTTCCTCCACCAGCGTGTCGGCAAAGAACAACGCCGCGTCGCGCATCAGCGGATACGCCGACGCCAGGAATCTCCGGTCGCCGCCGTACAGGTAGTGGTTGAACAATGGCTGGCAGAGCCACGCGCCCCCCGTCGGCCACATCCCCGATTGCGCGTGATCCACGGGGCCCGCGATCCGCCAGAGATCGGTGTTGTGGTGCAGCACCCAGCCGCGGGCGCCGTAGAGCGTCTGGGCGGTCAGCGCACCCGTGACGTGCAGGTCCCGGATCATGGCAAACAGCGGATCCGCGAGCTCGGGGAGCGCATCCGGCTCGGCCGGCCAGTAGTTCATCTCCAGATTGATGTTGGTCGTGTACTTCGAATCCCACGGCGGCGCCACCAGCGGGTTCCAGATGCCCTGCAGGTTCGCCGGCTGGCTGTCCGGCTGCGAGGAACTGATCAGGAGGTAGCGGCCGAACTGGAAGTACATGGCCACGAGCGCGGGATCCGGCTGGGTCTGGTTGCGGCGGAGGCGCTCGTCGGTCGGCAGTGCCATCGCCGGCGTCGAACCCAGGTCGATCGTCACGCGATCGAACTGCGCGCGATAGGCGGCGACATGATCCCGTTCGAGCGTGGCGAGATCCTTGGCGCCGGCCCGGGCCAGCGCCGCCGCGCAGCGAGCCGCCGGATCCGCGGAGATATCGTGATAATTCACGAAATTCGACGCGATCGCCAGCAGGACGACGGCGTCCGTGGCATGGTCAAGCGAGACGCTGCCGCCGATCGCCGAGAGCACCCCGTCATGGCTCAGGACCCGAAGCCGCGCCTGGAAACAGACCTTGCCCGGAACCCCTTCCTGGCTCGGCGTCACTCCCGTCAGCACGGGCAATCCATCGGGACCCGCGCGCACTTCGTGCACTTGCGGGCTGGTCCATTCGGCGGTGAACGCCAGCGCCTTCGGCTTGGAGGCGTGCAGGTGCATGACGATGACACCGTCCGCCAGCGACGCAAAGACATCCCGGGTGAAATGCACTCCGCCCACATCGTAGGCGACGCGGACGATGGCGTCGTCCAGGTCGAGCTCGCGGCGATAGTTCGTGGCCAGTTCGTGTCCGGCGAAGTGCAGCTCGAGGTCGCCCACCGGCTGGAAGGACATTCCGTTCGGATGGCCCGCTCCGGGCATCACCTCGGCGTCCGCCAGGCGTGCGGCGGCCGCATAATCCCCGCCAAAGAGCAGGCGCCGGATTTCGGGAATGGCGGCGCGAGCCGAGGCCCGGTTGTTATTGTGCGGACTGCCCGCCCAGACGGTATCCTCGTTGAGTTGCAGCCGCTCGTCCGCCGTGCCGCCAAATACCATCGCCCCCACGTGACCGTTGCCGATCGGCAGCGCCTCGACCCAGCGGTCGGCCGGCCGGGGATACCACAGGGTCAGCGCCCCGCTCGAGGGCGGCTCGTGGCCTCCACTGGCCCGCCCACGAGGCGCACCGAGCGCCATTGCGGCCAGGCATACGCAGGACAGGGCACGGGTACGGAACGTCACGGGAGGCAAACGGTAGCGGGCCGGCCACCCGCGCGGCAAGCCCCGGCTCTCGGCGACCGTTTTTCCGGGTCGGCCGCCCGGTCACGGACGCGCGCAACCGGAGTGCCGCGACCGCCGTCTTTCCTCCACCTTGCGCCCAAAATCGATTGTCGTCGTGGCCCTGCTCGCAACCGCCGCACTCTCCGTGCTGGCGTGGCGCCAGCATCTGGAACTCGTGCAACTGCGCGGAACCGCGCTGGCCGGCGGCGACCGCGCCGCGCTCGAAGCGCAGCTCGCCAAGTTGCGAAACCGCAACCGCGACCTCGAGGCGAAGATCCGGGCCCTGCACAGTGCCTCGACGGACGGCGGGGTGAAAACTCCCGACGAAAAGGATGCCAAACGGAAGACGCTCGCCGCGGCGCTGCTGGCCAGACTCGGCGTTCCCGGCGGCGCCAATGGAAACGAGAACCTCAAGACCGAACTCCTCGCGGCGCTTTCCGACCTGCCTGAGTTTCAGAAACTCGTGGCGTTGCAGCAGCGCGGCGCGATCGACGGCAAGTACGCGGCGCTGTTTCACCAGCTCAACCTGAATCCGGAGCAGCGGCAGCAATTCGCCTCGCTGCTCGCCGACCGCCAGAGCGCCTTCGCGGACGCGCTGCTTGCCGCGCACGATCAGGGCCTCACGGGAGAGGAGGCCCGGCAGATGGCGTTGACTGTCGCCCGGGCGACGCAGAAGGACATCGACAGCAGCATGCAGGCCCTGCTCGGGCCCCAGGGGTACAGCGACTACCAGAACTACCAGCGCACCATGCCCCAGCGCGAAACGGTCAACCAGCTCCAGCAACGGCTCAATGCGGACGGGGCGTCGCTGACCCCGCAGCAACAGAACCAGTTGGTGCAGGTCCTTGCCAAAACCGCGAAACAGCAGGCGGCGGCGACGGTTGCCGCCGCCGCGGCGAGCGGTGAAAAGATTCCGAAGCCGCGGACCACCATGCCGCCCGTCCCCGGGCCGTTGCGTGGGATCGGCATCGCCTCCTCCAACTCGGGCATCATCACCTCCTCCGCGGTGTCGACTTCCGGATCGTTTCTCTCGCCGCAGCAGGTGGGCGCGCTCCAGCAACTGCAACAGGAGCAGCAGGCTCAAATCAACCTGACCCAGATCGTGAAGGCCGGGCTTCATCATCCCGCGCCGCCTCCTCCACCGCCGGCGGGTTCGACCCCCTCGGGCAAGGGTTGAGGTTCCACGGTCGCCGCAACAGCGGGCGATCAGCGGCGCGCGGCGAGCAGCGCGCCAACGCGACTGCTCAGTTCGTCGAGGGAAAACGGCTTCGCGAGAAATTCCACCGCCGAGACACAGTCCGCCGGCACCGTCCCGCCCGAGATCAGCAGGAATGGCGGCGCCGCCGGTTTTTGCTCGGAAGTCCAGCGGTAGAGTTCCCAGCCGTTGCCATCCGGCAGGCTGAAGTCGGCGATGACGAGGGACCACCGCGCCAGCCGGAGATACTCCGACTTGGCCGCCGCGAAACTGTCCGCCGTGATCACCTCGAATCCCCGCCGCTCGAAATAAAACGCCAGCGCGCGCAGCATGTGCACATCGTCGTCGACCAGCAGCAGCGGCGCTTTTGCCGTGCCCGGTCCGGCGTCCGCCACACTGCCCTGATCAGGCAGCGAATCGCGGAGACGGCGGACATCCATGGACGACGAGGGACCGGACGCTTATGGGCCGCGATGAGGAACGTGTAAAGCACGGCGCCCGGCCTCGGCCGCCGCCCACCGGCGGCTTCGGAGCCGATGCTCGGGCCGCCCCGGGCCATGAAGCCGTGCCACGGGAATCGCGACTACTTTCGGTTGTCGTCACCACCCATCCGCTTCAGGAACGGCGTGAACAGGTCCAGTGGAATTGGAATGAAGGTGGTCGTGTTGTGCTCGCTTGAGATCTCCCGCATCGTCTGCAGAAACCGTAGCTGCACGGCAATTGGCTGCGCATCCATCATCCCGGCGGCCTGGACGAGCTTCTCGGCGGCCTGGAATTCACCTTCGGCGTTGATGATTTTGGCGCGGCGCTCGCGCTCGCTTTCCGCCTGACGCGCCATCGCGCGCTTCATCCCGTCGGGCAGCACGACATCCTTCACTTCCACGGCCGTGACCTTCACCCCCCACGGGTCGGTCTGCCGGTCGATGATCTCCTGGAGGGTTTGGTTGATTTTCTCGCGGCGGGAGAGCAGGTCATCGAGCTCCGCCTGACCGACCACGCTCCGCAGCGTCGTCTGCGCGATCAGCGAAGTCGCCCGGAGGAAGTTCTCCACCTTCACCACCGCCGCCTCGGGCTCCACGACGCGGAAATACACGACCGCATCGACCGTCACTGGCACGTTGTCCCGGGTCATCATTTCCTGCTGGGGCACGTCGATGGTGACGACCCGGAGGTCCATCCGCACCATCCGGTCGACGACCGGGATGAGAAAGATGATGCCGGGGCCCTTCGCGCGGAGCAGCTTCCCGAGGCGGAAGATCACTCCGCGCTCGTATTCCCGCAGGACGCGGATCGCGCTGGGCAGCACGATCGATGCGATGATCACGATCGGCACCGCCCACGACACCAGGTCCACCCACAATTTGAGGCTGCTCATAAACGTCTCCTAGGTTTTTGGTTTGACGGTCAAAGTGAGGCCGCTGATCGCGACGATCTCGACCGGCTGCCCCGGTTCGATCGGTTGTTCGCACCGCGCATTCCAATATTCGCCCTCGACGAAAATCCGCCCTGTTCCCGCATCGATCCGGGTCGCCGCCGGAACGACGCGTCCCAGCATCGTTTCCCGTCCCGCCCGGATCGGCAACCGCTGGGCCCGGAGGCCGGCTCCGATCACGAACATGAAGAAGGCCGCGGTGACCAGCGTGGCCGGGATGATCGCGGTGAGCGAAAGCTGGAATCCCGGCCCGGCGCCCTCGAAGAGCAGCAGCGCTCCGAGGAAGAACGCGACCACTCCCCCGGCCGTGAGAACGCCGTGGGTGGGGGCAAATACGTCGATCACAAACAGGGCGACGGCGAGCAGGATCAGGGAGACGCCCGCGATGCTGATCGGCAGCACGGAGCCCATGTAGAGCGCCAGGATGAGGGCGATGCCGCCGGCCACGCCGGGAAGGATCGCACCCGGATTGCTCAACTCGCCGACGATGCCGTAAATCGCGATCAGCATCAGGACGAACAGCACCTCGGGCCGCCACAGCAGTTGGAAAACCCGCTCGCGCGCGAGCATCGGGACGGGAACGATCTTCGCCCCCGCCGTGTGGAGCACCCGGTCACCGATCCTGCGGCCATCGATCCGCCGGAGCAGGTCCGGCACGTCCACGGCAATAAGGTCGATCACCTTCAGATCGAGCGCCTTTTCGGCCGTGATGCTCGCGCTTTCCTTCACCGCCGACCTCGCCCACTCCACATTCCGGTGCCGTTTGTCGGCGATGGCCTCGATGTAGCTGGCGGCGAAGTTCTCCAGCTTCTTGGTCATCACGTCGTCGGTCTTCTGCTCCGCGACCCCGGCGCCGCCCATTTCGACCGGATGCGCGGCACCGATACTGGTGTTGGGCGCCATCGCCGCGATGTCGGCGGCGAGGGTGATGAAACATCCCGCGCTGCCGGCATTCGCGCCGCTGGGGGCGACATACACCACAACCGGAACCCGCGAGGCGTAGAATGCCTGGACGATCGCCTTCGTCGAATCGAGCAACCCGCCCGGGGTGTCGAGCTCGATGACCAGGCATTCGGCGTGGGATTCTTCCGCCACCTTCGTGGCCCGGCTGACATATCCTGCTGTGGCCGGCCCGATCGCGCCGTCGATGCGGATGAAAGCGGCGGTCGTCGTGTCCTGCGCGAGGCCCGTGGCACAGCAGATGAAACCGACTGCAATCAAGCAGATCCAGCTTCTCATGGCAGTCCCATCATGCAGGGCGCATCGTCGCACGCAAACCCCAACATGGACCGGGGTTGCCTCCGTTCCCTGCCGGACGGCCGGCCGCGCCGCACCCGCTCGATCGCAGCCGGAAGGTGCCCCGCCGCGCAGACTCCGCGGCCGTTGCGCGCCGCCGTCGAACTGAACCGCGGATTGCCGGTCCAATGCCGCAACATGAAATCGGTCCGAGCGTTGCCGGCGTTGATCATGGTCGACGACAGCGACGACGACGCTGTCATTTTTGCCCGGCAGCTCAAAGCCGCCGGGGTTCAAAATCCGCTGCTCCGCTTCCGGACGGGGGCGGACGCGTTTGTGTATCTCAAGAAGTTCTGCGAGCACGCCGAGACCGCCGATGGACGGCCTTGCCTCATGTTTTTGGACGTCAACATGCCGGATCTGAGCGGGTTTGATCTGCTCGCCTGGGCGCGGCAGCAGTCGGCGCTTCAGGGCATGAAGATCATCATGCTCTCCGGCGCGACTGAACCGTGGGACGCCAAAATCGCCGCCAAGCTCGGCGCGGACGATTATCTGATGAAGTTTCCCGGCCCGAAGAACCTGTCGGAGTTGCTCGCCACGCACCTGGTCGGCGAAAAGACCGCGTAGGCCGCGGCCGGCGACTCGGACGGTCTGAGCGGAGCCGCAGCAACGTTTCGGTGCAGGTCACGTCCGCCGCGATGATCACGCGGCACCGGGCGCGAACGCGCCTGGGATCCGCGGGCCGTTCCAGCATGCACCACGTTCATCGCTCCCTTGTCCGCACGCTTCTCCTCGCGACTCTGGCCGTCGCCGCCGTCGCCCGGGCTGATGCCACCGACGGGGGCGCGCCATTGCCCGCCTTTCCCGGGGCGGTCGGATTTGGCGCCGTCGCCACCGGCGGTCGCGGAGGCAGCGTGTATCATGTCACGACCCTGGCCGATTCCGGTCCCGGCTCATTTCGTGATGCGGTCAGCCAGCCGCACCGGATCGTTGTCTTCGACGTCGGCGGTTTGATTCGCCTGAAGGAGAATCTCGATGTCGCCAGTGACATCACCGTCGCCGGCCAGACGGCGCCCGGATCCGGCATCTGCCTGTACGGACGGGGTGTCAGCCTCGGCGGCCACCACAACATCATCCTGCGCTACCTCCGCTTTCGCGAGGGCGTCGCCGGCGACCGGGGAAAGAAATCCCTCGGGATGGACCGGGCCGATCACATCATCGTCGATCACTGCTCGATTGAATGGGGCCGGTGGGACGATCTCGGGATCACGGTCGGCAGCCACGATATCACGATCCAGGACTGCCTCATCGCCGAAGCCGTGAACCCCCAAAGCTTCGGCGCCCTGATCGACAAGGTCACGAACGTCACGCTCGCGCGCAATCTCTGGATGAGCAACGAGAGCCGGAACCCCAAGGCCAAGGGCACGATTCAATTCATCAACAACGTGGTCTACAACTGGGCGTTCACCGGCCTGTGCGGCGGACATTCGGCCGCCGACCACTGGCTCGACGTGATTGGCAACTATTTCGTCGCCGGCCCCTCCTCGAACAACCGCTTCGCCGGGCAGTTTCTCGCGACGGATCACGTTTTCCAGCAGGGCAACGAGGTGGATCTCGACCGGGACGGACGGCTGAACGGTCATGAAGCGGCCGACTCCGAATTTCACCGGCAAGACGAAGACCATTACACGGCGCCAACGTTTGTTTCGACGCCGGCAATGCATCCCGCGATCCCGGTGCCGGTCGAGTCTGCCGCGCAGGCCTTTCAGCAGGTTGCGGCCGGCGCAGGATGCTCCCTGTTTCGCGACGCCGTCGACCGCCGGCTGATCGACGAACTCCGCTCGCTCGGTCGGCGCGGCCGGACGCTGCCGCACCGGAATCCGGCCGGTGAGGCGCTCGTCGGAGGGCAACCTGAAATGGCCACCGCCGCCGGACCGGAGGATACGGACCGGGACGGCATCCCCGACGCATGGGAGATCGGTCACGGCCTCAACCCCCACGATCCAGCGGACGCGAAGCAAACCGTCGCCTCCGGCTATACACAGATCGAGGTTTACCTCGCTGCGATTGTCGGGCAGTGAGATCGCGCCGGCGCGGGTTCGTGAAACATTCCGATTCCCTGCCCGTCATTCCGGCCGAAGTCCCCGCCGCCAATGCGCCCCATCCCGTTCGCGTTCCTTTTCGTCCTGGCCCTCGTTTCCTCGCCCGCCGTCACGGCGGCAACGCCGCCCGATCCGCTCCTGCTCCAGGGACTCCAGACCTGCGTCACCAACGGCGTCGATTCGGGCGTCCGCGTCTGGTATTCGGACCGGCCGGCCATGGGCGCCGAGATGAGCAACGTCGTTTCAACTGCAGCCCGCGGCCTGGGCGACGTCATCGACAGCGAGGTGGTCGCGGTGCAGCCCGTGTCGAAACGGGTCACCCGTTTCTATGTCGCGCTTTATTTTACCCGGTCGCCGCTCTGGGTGCGCATCGAACGCTACGAGAACGGCACCAAGGCATTTTTCCTCCCCTTGAAGTGCTCCACGAATCCCGACGACATCCTGCCGGGATACATCACGGAATTCCTGCGCTAGGCTCGGAGGGCGCCGGCGTCAGCCTGTCCGCTCCGCCGACGCGTCGGCGACCATGTCCGCGAGCGCATCCGGGGACGGAAATTTCGCGACGAACCGGGATGCCCCCAGTTGTTTCGCTCTTGCCGCGTTCTCGGGCAGCGGCGAATTGGAGACGATGACAACCGGCATGGGCGAAAGTCCCGGCTGCATACGAACCCACTTCAACACCTCGAACCCGCCGCACTTTGGCATCCGCAGATCGAGAAACATGATCACCGGCACCGGTTCATTCTCCCCGCCCAGGACCCGCTTCAAATGCGCCATCGCCTCGGCTCCGTCTTCGAAGGTTACGATCGGGTTGGGGATTCCGGTGCGGAGCAGACGCTGACGTAGGACAAAAAGGTCATCGATGTTGTCATCGACAACCAACACCGGGAACAACGGGTTGGGCGTGGACATGAACTTTCAAGCACGCCGACACAAATTCTGTCGTGCAACAGGGAAGTGGATACGCTTAGATACCAATCGATAGCCGGCCCCGTTTCTCGAATGCTTCCGCCTCCGCATGACGTGCACTTACGAAAATAATCACCCACGCCATGGCAACGGCCCGCTGGGCGCTGCGCCACTCGCCGCCGCCGCCCGACCTTCGGCCGCGGTATTCGACGTCGCGATTGTCGGTGCGGGACCGGCCGGAGGCGCCGCGGCGCTTGCCCTCGGCGGGACCGGCCTGCGCGTGCTCGTCGTCGAGAAGGCCGTCCCGCCACGGTACAAAACGTGCGGCGGTGGAGTTCTCTGGCGGGCGATCAAACTTCTACCGCTCGACGTGCGGTCGGTGGTGGAACGCGAGTGCCGGACGGCCGAACTCGTCCATCACAACCCGTCCCTGCGCTTTTTCTGCCGGCGCGAGCACCCCGTCGTCTGCATGGTGATGCGGAGCCGGTTCGACCATTTGTTGCTCACGGCGGCGATGAACGCCGGCGGCGTGGAAGTGAGACCGGAGACCACCGTGACGGACGTGCACCCCGGCGGGGACGCCGTTTGCCTCGTCACCGACAGCGGCGAAATCCACGCGCGTCACGTGATCGCGGCCGACGGCGCCAACAGCATCGTCGCACGGAAGACCGGCCGGCCGGAACTGCGCGGCGTCTTCCCCGCCTTCGAGTGCGAGGCGACGTTTTCCGAGGATGCGATGGCGCCCTTCATGGAGGCAGCGCGGTTTGATTTCGGGCTGGTGCCGGCCGGCTATGGCTGGGTTTTCCCGAAACGGAACCACTTGTCCGTCGGCGTCGGCACGACCCGTCGCGGGGCCGCCAATCTCCCGGCATCGTACCGCACCTATGTCGATCGGCTCGGGCTGGGCACCGCGTTAACCGAGGAGCGGCACGGATATATGATCCCGTGCCGGCCGCGCGACGGCCTCTTCGGCGTCCCGCGCATCCTCTTCACGGGCGACGCCGCCGGGCTCGCCGACCCGGTCACGGCCGAGGGAATCACCGCGGGAATTCTGAGCGGACAGCTTGCCGCCCGCGCCATCCTGGCCGCGGGCAACGACCCCGCGCGCGCCGGGCGGGAATATCGGACGGCCCTGCAACGGGAGTTGCTGGCGGACCTACGGATCGCCCGGCGGCTCGCGTGGCTGCTTTACGACCGGCCGCGCTGGGCCGCCGCCCTCCTCTCCCGCCACGGCCAGGGCATGAGCGAGCTGATGACGCGGGTCGTGACCGGCGAGTGCACCTACCGCGATGCCGTGCGACGGCCGGGTCATTATCTCCGGCTTCTCCGTCCCGGCCCGCGGCAATCCACGGCCAGTGCGGTTGAAACGAAGCCGTAGCCGATCATCGGCGCGATGACCGGGTGATACGGGGACGTTCCCAGCCGCGGCGGGGTCAGGCGACCCCGCCCTACATCGAGCCATGGCGCGGAAGGGACCTCCTACGCCCAAGCGCTACGGCGGGCAGACTCCGCGCCCTACCGGCGGCGACGACTCAGATTAAACCGCACTCGCTGGCGGCTCGGGCCTGGAATCTCCCGCCCGGGGCGGGTGCCCCTCGAACCTTTCTCCCGAGCACACACGGCGGCTTGCGGATCCGCAACCCCGGGGCAAAAGTGGCGTCCATACTCGCATGACTTTCTACGGCTCCTCGGAAGAACACGACCCCGTGACATGGGTGCGCGGCCACGCAATCTATGCGGCGCATCTGGTCGCGCTCGTGTTTGTGGCCTCGATGGTCATCGCCGGCGGGCTCATGGCGTTTCACGTCGGGTACCTGCTCGACTGGCTCTCGTTCAGCAGCCCGGCCGTCCTGCACGGCGAGGTGTGGCGGATTTTCACGTATGGACTGGTCAACCGGCCGACGCACGACCGGGTGCTCTGGTTTGCGATCGATCTGCTGATGATCGTCTGGTTCGGCCGCGAGGTGGAGAAGTTCTTCGGCCGGACCAAGTTCCTCGTGCTCTACGGCGGCATTTATCTCCTGACGCCCCTGCTCTTCACCGTGCTCGGCCCCTGGATGCCGACGATGCTCGATGGTGAAACCGGGGCGTTCGCCATGTTCATCGCGTTCGCCGCGCTTTATCCCAACGTTCCGATCTTCTTCAGCCTCCTCGCGAAATGGTGCGCGATCATCCTCGTCGGCATCTACTCGCTGGCCTCGCTGGCGGAGCATGACTGGGTGCCGCTGCTGTCACTTTGGGCGACGACCGCCTTTGCCTACGGCTACGTCCGCTACGAGCAGGGGCGCATCTCGATGCCGCGCCTCCGCTGGCCGCGCCGGCAGGCGAAACTGCGGGTCCTGCCCGATCTTCCCGCGAAGAAGCCGTCTGCGGCTCCCCCGGCGGATTCCTCGATGGCCGAAGTCGACGCGCTGCTCGACAAGATCGCCCAGTCCGGCATCCGCAGTCTCACCGCGAAAGAGCGGGCCCGCCTCGACGCCGCACGGGAGACCCTGAAACGCCGGGCCGACCGGTGACGCCAGGGCGGCGGCGGGCTCATTGCAGTTTCGCGATCCGGATCGCCTGGAGGACGCTCGCGCTCGCCTCTGCCACCAGTCGCGCCAGCGTCTCATCCGACGGAAATTTCGGCAGGTAAAGGTCCGCGCGCAGTTCCGCGGCCCGACGCATGTCCTGCGGATCGACCGAGCCGGTCAAAATGACGACCTGGAGGTGGCTCAATTTCGGTTGCCTCCGGATCCAGCGGAGCAGTTCGAAACCGTCGGGCGGCGGCATCCGCAAGTCGACGAACGCCACGCAAACGGGAATTCTGCCATCGGGCGGAGCCTCCGCGAGCGTCGCCTCCATATACCTCATGAAGTCGATCGCCCCGGCAAACGTTCGGACCGGGTTGCGCACTCCAATCCGCCGTAGTGCACGCTGCGCGATCATCCGGTCCGTGTCATCGTCGTCGACGATGCACACCAAGGGCAGGAGGGTTTCGGTTTCCATGCAGAGACGCCGTCATGAAGCCATGCACCGCAGGTCATTGCCATGGGGTCGCGAACCGGGATCCCTCCTGCCCCGCGGGGATCGGACCGGGATGGCGGAACTCCCCATGCGCCGACGCTACCATCGCGGTTCATGAACTCTCCTGATCCCGCGCCCAACGCCGCGCAGCCGCATTCGGATCCGCGCCCGGCGGTGCCACACGATCAGATCGCCGCGCGCGCCCAGCGGCTCTGGCGCGAGCGGAATTGTCCGATCAACCAGGACGATGCGATCTGGCTCGAGGCCGAAAGCCAGCTCCAGGCCGAGGCCGAGTCGCGCCCGGTGTCCGGCACGCCTTCGCGGCCCTACGTCAACGAACCCGCCCATTCGAACAAAACGCGAACCAAGACGCAGGACCCCGCCGAGGCGGCCGTGCAGACGCGATCGGCCACGGAGTCGAGGTCACGCGGCACGGCGGGCCAGATCCATTCGCAATGAGCGGTGCCAATTGAGAATCGTGAAATAGCCCGGCGGTAGGGTGAGGCGCCACGCGGAGCCGGGGCTCACCGTTGCGCTCGCTCAGCACAACGCGAGGTCGGATGCGGGTGAATCTTGGGTGCTTGGTCAGCAAAGCGGGATGGTCGGGCAACGGTGAAGTTTGGGGCGCGCCGCGGTAAACGGCGCGGTCGACGCGAGGTGACGGTCAGGGGCTTGGCTTGGCGGCGAACAGGGCCCGGAAAAGGCGGCGGAAGAGTGAACCCGAGAGGTGTCTCAGCACGCACCGCGAGGTTAATTGCCGAATGTCAGGGTTAATTGCCGAATCCGGGCGGTTTTAATGTCCGAATCCGCATTCGGACATTAAAACGGGCATTCGGACATTAACGTAACTATCTCAATATAAATGCTATATCTGGTATTCGGCAATTAAAATGGCCTATTCGGCAATTAAACCGCCGCTATTTTCAGACCCCTGTTTTCCCGGGTTTTTGGGGTTTGGGGAGCTGTAGTTGGGAGTCGGTAATGGGTCATTCGTGGTTCGTCGTTGTGC